>NZ_JAVJRX010000030.1:0-29934 GCF_040219735.1 Coleofasciculus sp. G1-WW12-02
CTAAGTATCGTGACAAAAGAGACGGAGAAATCCGCTCTGGTAGCGAGTTATCTTCTGGTCGTCGAACCAGAAATACAAATCTCAACGATGAAAACTTAAGGCAGCATCGGGGTCATAAGGTGAGTGCTGGACGCCGTTCCATTAAGAAGAAACGGTATCTCTACAAGCAACATGACTTCGTTCTGTTTGAGGGACGTATTTATCCTGTTGTCGGAGTCCAAAATTTGGGAACTCGCCTCAGCTTAAAACCAGAACCCGAATGTAAGAGTAAGTACAAAACGGCGGCAATCAACAAAGTTAAACCTTTAAAAAGAAGAGGAGGAATCTGTGAGCAACAAGCATAACTTGGAGAATTCGGGGCATTTAACCCCACAAATTCTCCCGCCATTCCTCTCGACGCCGACAAGCGCGGTACGGCGCGAGGCTCCTGGCGGTTTAGCTGAATTAAAACATGGTGAGTACCGTTGCCGTGTTAATTTAGACCTTTATGATTCTCCCACTTGTGCTAGTTTAGCGACTCAAGCGGCGGCTGGACGGTATTTGCAATCGGTATTATCCACAGCGAGGGAGCAGGCTATACAGGTGCGGCTATGTGAGGATGGGTATGGAGCCTGGTTACGAGTTGAAGATATCACTCAACTGGAAATCGCCCCTCAACCCTATCACGCGATCGCACTCTCGCGCACTCAAATCCAAGAACGACTTCCGGCGGTTATTGCGTTTACGAAGAACGCGATGCAACAGTCTAATTATTACCTCTGGGGGGGGACAGTTGGACCTAATTACGATTGTTCAGGATTGATGCAAACAGCGTTTGCGGCGTCGGGAATTTGGTTACCGAGAGATTCCTATCAGCAGCAGGCGTTTACTCAATCAATTCCTTTGGTGGAATTAGATGCGGGTGATTTGGTTTTCTTTGGCACACCTGAGAAAATTAATCATCTGGGTCTTTTTTTAGGTGATGGCTATTATATTCACAGTTCGGGGAAAGAACAAGGTCGTAATGGTATTGGGATTGATCGGCTTTCGGAGCTGGGGGATAAAGTTAGTCAAACGTATTATCAGCAGTTTAGGGGAGCAGGGCGGGTCGTTGTCAGTTATTGCCCGTGATATGATTATTTTTTTTAACGCTCCCTGTCCGTAGTAAGCACTTTAGTTTTTAAAAGTAAAGCATTAAGGCACTTTAGTGCCTACTACAAACTACGACTAACTTAATTCCCAATCTAGGCAAAATTCTCCAGGGCGTCCCCAGGGATGGACGGCACAGTTAATTCCATCTGTGCCATGATAATACTGACAAAGTTTACAGGGTTGAGATTGTTCTAGTTTTTCCTGTAAACTATCCCAGTTTTTTTCAGCCATTAAGCGGTAATGATTGGCGAGGAGGTGTTCCGGTTCAATTATCAAGGCTTGCTTGAAAGCCGCCAAAGCCTTTTCATAGAGTTTAATAATTTCGGAACCATACTCTGTCCACGGTTGGACGCGACATTCATAGAGTTGAATTATCTTGAAAATTAGAATACCATAGTCTGTCCAAGCATGAGCAGAAGCCGTTTGCGGTTCTTTTTTCGTATCGAGCAATACTCGTTTCAGGGTATCCAATAATTCTCTCGGTTGCCAAGGTTTACCGACATACGCCTCGGCATGTTTGATACCGTAGGAAAGGGCTAAATGCTGTCCTTTTCCGGTTAGAAGAACTACAGGAATATTCTGGGTGTGGGGATTTGCCTTGATTAGACGACAAACCCTATAGCCGTCAATCCGGGGAATGATCAGATCTAATAGCACTAAATCGGGAGAATTGTTCTGAATTTGCCGGAGTGCTTCTACACCATCACTGGCTTGAATGACATTCCACCCACTCCACGTTAACTGCTGAGAAACGCATTCCCGCTGGCTGAGAGAATCTTCAACAACTAAAACGGTATTCATTAATGACAACCTGCTGACTGGGGGAAGGCTTTCGTGCGACTAGCGCAGATTAAACTAAGTGTACCCATTTCTCCTATATTTCTGATCACCCTTCACAAATTTGCAGTTTCAGCAGGCGATCGCTCTGGCTTGCCTCTTGGTGTGATTACCACTTTATTTGACAATTCAGCCAAGATACAGAAAAAAACAAATTAACTCGTAGGGGCGGGTTTTACTATTACCTGTTGCCAGAAACCCCTCAATTCAATAAACCCGCCCAGCCCCTACGACGAAACCAAACTCCCCCATCTGCTCACCAAGCCAGAGCGATCGCGTAAAATGTTAAAAACCGTTTGTTATACCAGCTAGGATGGCTCAAGACTGGGTAAAACAGAAGACTAGGACGAGCAAACAGCTACAACCCATAACCTATTATGGGATTCTGGGGGTACACCCCAGTGCATCTGCTCTAGATATCCGTCGTGCCTATCGGGAACTGAGTAAACGTTACCACCCCGATACCACCGACTTACCAAAAGCAACGGCAAAGACTAAGTTCCAACAGCTCAATGAAGCTTATGGGACTCTGAGTAATCCAGAACGGCGAATCCTGTATGATCAAACTATTCGCTATTCTCGCGTCAACGTCATTCAACCTCCACCCGGATTGAACCGTCCCGTCGTGCGATCGCGAGTTGATCACTCATCCTCTGCCTACCTTGACCCCACTGACCGTCCTCTCTCCCCTGGCGAGTTATTTGCCCTATTTATTTTAGGCATAACCTTCGTGGGATGCTTGCTCCTGGCAATTGTGATTGGGTTAACCCGAGGAGACAATGCTTTTCAAGTTTCTGGGATATCTCTATCCAGTCGAGTCACCACTCCACCGATAACTCAATTACAACCAATCCCTCTATCTCCCCCTCCTAACCAACATTTCTCCCCATCTAATTCACCGTCAAGCCCTGTTGTTTTTCCATCTCTCAATCTATAAAAACGTCTATGGTACTTCCTTCCGCTGACACCCCCCTCTATAACCATCCCCTTCCTGAAATCGAAAATTGGCTCCGTTCACAAGGATGTCAACAAGATAACAATGAACTCAATTGCTGGCGTGTGGAACGACCAACTTGGAAAGCCGAACTCTGTCTAGAAGTTGAGGAATTAGCCGTGCGCTACATTAATGCAGCAGAAGGACGACGTGACATTTTGCGCTCTTTCAAGTATTCCCTAAGTCGTGAAGATGTAGAAGCAGCGGTTTTCTCTGGTCCATGAACGACCCATAGATTGTAGAGACGTAGCCTGCTACGTCTCTACAATTTACCAAATCGCCGATCTCGTTTCTGATAAGCAATTAAAGCTTGATGAAACGCTTCTCGGTCAAAATCGGGCCAAAACGTGTTTGTCGTATAAAATTCAGCATAAGCCATTTGCCAGAGGAGAAAATTTGACAAACGCATCTCTCCACTCGTGCGAATCAGCAAATCTGGATCACCAATATTGGCAGTATAAAGATGGCGAGAAAACAGCGCTTCGTCAATCTCCTCCGGTTGAATCTGACCGTGCTGAACCTGAGTCGCAATTGCCCGACAAGCCTGTAAAATCTCTTCACGTCCACCGTAATTGGTCGCCACAGTAAACTGAATCCCGGTATTATTTTCAGTTTGGGTCATCGCCCGTTCAATTTGGTCTTGCAGGGATTGCGGTAATGCCGTTAAATTCCCCACAAACTGAATGCGTACATTCTCCTCCATCATCTCTTGGAGTTCTCGCATCAATACCCGCTCAAACAGTGTCATTAAAAATTCCACTTCTTCGATAGGACGCCCCCAGTTTTCTGTGGAAAAGGCATAAGCGGTTAAGGCTTGAATTCCCCAATCATCACAACAGCGCAACAACCGTTTTAAGGCATCTACTCCTCTGCGATGACCCATAATCCGAGGAATACCTCGGCGTTTTGCCCAACGACCATTACCATCCATAATCACTGCTACATGTTTGGGTAGACGTTCCTGGTCGAGGTCGCTTGGTAATTCTTTTAGTATCGTTTGCATAATAGTTGTCTAAATAATAGTCATTTCTTATTACGAGAAGTAGAGGACGGCAGACGGAGAAAACGGGAAATGATTAGCCATCCCTGAGACTTAACTTGGCGACCTAAACTGCGTAAACCGGGGGGAACTGCCTCACGGTCAACCGCTGTCGAAAATCGATCCTCTAACAGTTCTTTGAGTTTACTACTGGTTAAAGGTCGGTTGAGTCCGCCCCGTTCCGCCAATGAAATAGAACCCGTCTCCTCGGATACAACAATACAAAGGCAATTTTCCACCCGCTCAGTAATTCCCATCGCGGCTCGATGGCGCGTGCCAAGCTGTCGTGAGGCAGTTCGCTCGGATAGGGGTAAAATCACACCTGCTGCAGCTACGCGAGACCCCCGAATCAATACTGCCCCATCATGGAGTAACGTCGTCGTCTGAAAGATAGTTTGCAGCAGTTCTTTAGACAATTCAGCATTCAACTGTACCCCTGGTACAGAAAAATCTCGCTCATCAATGGTTCCATTGGTCTCCATAATCATCAATGCGCCAATCCGATTTTGAGATAATTCTTTAACCGCATCGACAATTTCATCAATCACACTATCTGGTTTAGGCATAGGGCGGCGTTGGGATTGAAACAACTGCCTAATTTCTCCCCGCCCGACTTGTTCGAGAAAGCGGCGAAATTCTGACTGAAAGATGACAGCCATCGCCACAGCCGAACCAACCACCAATTTTTCTAACACAAAACTCAACAGGGTCAATCCTAGTCGATTACTGACCGCTGCCGCTAGCATCAAGACGATTAGCCCTCGAACCATCCACAAAGTACGACGCTCCCCGATAATGAGGAGAACCATATAGGTGAGGGCTAGAACCAATCCGACATCAACGCTGTGCAGCAATAAAGATTGAACCCAGCCAGAGTCAGGAAAATAACCCGACGACGACGCAGGCATTGAACTTAATTAAACGTTTAGCAACTGAGAGCTTGACTCTGGCTTGATTGTAACGAGATTAGCAGGGGAGTTGCGACAGATTCGTCATTTGTCATTCGTCCTTGGCTTCCCCAGCTCCCAGACTTAGCATGCTACGTCTCTACATGCTTCCCCAGCTTCCAGACGTAGCATGCTACGTCTCTACATGCTCCCCCATTCCTCATCCCTTATCCTGGGATACAAGTCGTTTCGGTAAATGATCCATGCGGATTAAGTCTTGATAGGTTTCTCGCTGCAAAATTAATTCAGCCGTTCCATCCTTAACTAACACCGCTGCAGGTCGAGGTACACGATTGTAGTTAGATGCCATGCTGTAATTGTATGCTCCAGTTCCCATGACGACGAGCAAATCCCCAGGTTGGGTTTCGGGTAATTGGGCATCTTTGAGTAATATATCCCCGGATTCACAATGTTTACCCGCAATTGTGACAGTTTCGGTTATTGGTGCTGACATGCGATTGGCAACCACCGGACGATAAACCGATTGATAAGTAATCGGACGTGGGTTATCGGACATCCCCCCATCGACGGCTATGTAGGTTCGCATTTGGGGGATGACCTTGCGACTGCCAATGGTATACGCCGTCACACAAGCGGGTCCAATAATTGATCGCCCCGGTTCGGATAATAGCCGGGGTAAGGGCAACTGCTGCTGCTTACAGGCATTAACCACAGCTTCACAAACCCCCTTGACCCAATTATCAATCCTGGGGGGATCATCGTCTTCGGTATAGCGAATTCCTAAACCGCCACCGACATTGAGTTCTTGAATGGATACATTGAACACAGAGGCTTTCTGGAGATAATCAACCAAAACCGCCCCGAGATCTTTGTGGGGTTGACTCTCAAAAATTTGTGACCCGATGTGAGCATGTAAACCAATGCAGTCGAGGATAGGATGGTGGCTAATGAAGGCAAAAACCTCATCTAGACTGTGGGGATCAAAACCGAACTTGCTATCCAGGTGACCGGTGCGAATGTATTCATGGGTGTGACACTCGATCCCAGGTGTGATCCGAATCATGATCCGAACCTTAGCGTTCCCAGAGGCTTTCTGTGCCAAATCCGCCAGAGTTTCTAACTCCAAGCGGTTATCGACAACAATGGTACATTGGCTCTCAATGGCGAGTTGGAGTTCAGCGATAGACTTGTTATTGCCGTGGAAATACAGCTTATCGGCTTTTACCCCAGCTTCTAGTGCGGTGTAGAGTTCACCTCCAGATACGACATCAATCCCCAAACCTTCCGATGCCGCGATCGCACAAACCGCTAAACAATTCCAGGCTTTTGAAGCATACAGCACTAAGGTATCTCCGGGATAGTAACGGGCAAAGGCATCCCGATATTGGCGGCAAGCTGTTCTTAGGGTGACTTCATCTAGAATATAAAGGGGAGAACCAAACTCCTCAACTAAACCTTTAACATCACAGCCACCAATTTCCAGGCAGTCTTGGCTGTTAACAGTGGCTGTAAGCGGCAACAGTTCCTGATTGGGCGAGCGATCATCGCCATGAAAATGGGATGATCGAAGATATCGCTGTCCAGAGTTTTGCACCTGAGTGGGGTCAGTCAATAGCATAATGTCGTTATCATCTTGAAATGGATATGGGCAGGTACACCAAAAGCGTACGTCAATTAGTGTACAATTGAGTGCTGTGACTGTCTTAGAACTAAAGCCGCTAACCACAGCACAACTGAGTGCGGCTGTTGATCTCGATCTTGTATGTTTTGGCGGGCTGTGGACGCGATCGGGCTACGAACGAGAGTTAAATAGCCCGAATAGTCAAATACTGGTTTTAGAAGCACACAACCCCTGGGATAAGCGCCCAGTGGGTTGCCATTCAGCCGTTGTTAGACCACAAAATCCACTTGGGGAGGATCTACCCACGCACTCCCCTTTAGGGAATGCCTTAGTGGGTTTAGGTTGTTACTGGTCAATTCTGGAGGAAGCGCATATTACGATTTTGGCGGTGCATCCAAACTATCAACATCAGGGACTGGGGCAATTTTTACTGTATGCCTTACTCAAGGACGCTAAACAGCGTCAGTTGGAGTGGGCAACCTTAGAGGTCAAACCCTCGAATCACGCTGCCCTGTCTCTCTACCACAAGTTTGATTTTATTCCAGCCGGACGACGCCGAGGATATTACCAAGATACGGGTGAAGATGCCCTAATTTTGTGGCGCAAGGGTTTACAACAGCCGGAATTTGAGCAAACCCTGCAAGAACGCTATGAGCAAATCGTCTCCCGCTTAACCCGTCAGGGTTGGCAACTCTTTAGTTATGTGTGATTGGTGATTTGTCATTGGTCATTTGTCACTTGTTGATTGTTCATAGAAAATTCTTCTGTCCCTAATCTCCCCCAGCTCCCCCAGCTTGCCATAGTGCCATGGCACGTCTCTACTTCCCCAGCTTCCCAAATCCCTCCCCTGAGAGAGAGGAATTTAAAGATTAATTTAGACAGGTTGTTGTATAGGAGACAGCCTGAGAAGTCTCCTATGCTAGAATCAGCGTACACGGGCACGCAACAGGTGATGGAAATACGCCATGTTTGAACGCTTTACAGAAAAAGCCATTAAGGTGATCATGCTAGCCCAGGAAGAGGCACGTCGCCTGGGGCATAATTTTGTCGGCACGGAGCAAATCCTTCTGGGTTTGATCGGGGAGGGAACTGGCGTCGCCGCCAAAGTTCTCAAGTCGATGGGTGTCAATCTTAAAGATGCCCGGATTGAAGTTGAGAAAATCATTGGTAGAGGTTCCGGCTTTGTCGCTGTGGAAATTCCCTTTACCCCTAGGGCAAAACGAGTGTTAGAATTATCACTCGAGGAAGCCCGCCAACTGGGTCATAACTATATCGGAACTGAGCATTTACTGCTGGGGTTGATCCGGGAAGGCGAAGGGGTGGCGGCACGAGTTTTGGAAAATTTGGGTGTAGACCTGACCAAAGTGAGAACTCAAGTCATCCGGATGCTGGGCGAGACGGCAGAAGTCACCAGTGGCGCATCTTCGGGTCGCACGAAAACACCAACCTTAGATGAATTTGGTAGCAATCTGACCCAAATGGCGGGTGAAGGTAAACTTGATCCGGTAGTGGGACGCGCTAAAGAAATTGAGCGCGTTATCCAAATTTTGGGACGTCGCACCAAAAATAACCCTGTATTGATAGGGGAACCTGGGGTCGGCAAAACCGCGATCGCAGAAGGATTGGCGCAGCGAATTGCCAATAACGATATCCCAGATATCTTAGAAGAAAAGCGCGTCGTTACTCTGGACATCGGGCTACTGGTGGCGGGGACGAAGTATCGGGGTGAGTTTGAAGAACGCCTCAAGAAAATCATGGATGAAATTCGTCAAGCTGCCAATGTGATTTTGGTGATTGACGAGGTTCATACCCTGATTGGTGCAGGTGCGGCTGAAGGGGCAATTGATGCCGCAAATATCCTGAAACCGGCTTTAGCCAGAGGTGAACTCCAATGTATCGGGGCGACAACCCTAGATGAGTATCGTAAACATATTGAACGGGATGCGGCATTAGAACGGCGCTTCCAACCCGTGATGGTAGGTGAACCGTCCGTTGAAGAGACGATTGAGATTTTATACGGGTTGCGCGAACGTTATGAACAGCATCACAAGCTGAAAATTTTAGATGAAGCCCTGGATGCAGCGGCAAAACTGTCAGATCGCTATATCTCAGATCGGTTTTTGCCAGATAAGGCGATTGACTTGATTGATGAAGCCGGTAGCCGCGTGCGTCTAATTAACTCCCAGCTTCCCCCAGCAGCTAAAGAGTTAGATAAGGAACTGCGACAAGTCCTCAAAGAAAAAGACGACGCCGTGCGATCGCAAGACTTTGACCGGGCGGGGGAACTGCGCGATCGGGAAATGGAAATTAAAAGCGAAATTCGCGCGATCGCTCAAAATAAAAAGACAGAAACGGGAACGGATGATTCGCCGGTTGTTGATGAGGAAGATATCGCCCACATTGTCGCATCGTGGACAGGTGTACCCGTTAGCAAGCTAACTGAATCCGAGTCTGAGAAGCTGCTGCACATGGAAGATACGCTGCACCAGCGCCTCATCGGTCAGGAAGATGCGGTGAAAGCGGTGTCTCGCGCGATTCGACGGGCAAGGGTAGGTTTGAAGAATCCCAACCGTCCCATCGCCAGCTTTGTCTTCTCAGGTCCTACCGGGGTGGGTAAAACTGAGTTAGCCAAATCCTTGGCGGCTTACTTCTTCGGATCAGAAGACGCGATGATTCGCTTGGATATGTCCGAGTACATGGAACGCCATACCGTCAGTAAGTTGATTGGTTCGCCTCCAGGCTATGTCGGCTACAACGAAGGCGGTCAACTAACTGAAGCAGTACGTCGTCGTCCCTACACGGTGGTGCTATTCGACGAAATCGAAAAAGCCCATCCTGATGTCTTTAACATGCTGCTGCAAATCCTGGAAGACGGGCGTCTTACGGATGCTAAGGGGCGGACAGTAGACTTTAAGAACACCCTATTAATCATGACCTCTAATATCGGGTCTAAGGTGATTGAAAAAGGTGGCGGTGGTTTAGGCTTTGAGTTAAGCGACAACGAAGCCGAATCCCAGTACAACCGCATCCGTTCTTTGGTCAATGAGGAACTCAAGCAGTACTTCCGTCCAGAATTCCTCAACCGTTTGGATGAGATTATTGTCTTCCGTCAGCTTAGCAAAGACGAGATCAAGGAAATCTGCGATATCCTACTGCGGGAAGTCTTCAAGCGTCTCACAGAACAGGGAATTGCCTTGGAAGTCACCGATCGCTTCAAAGAACGCTTGGTGGAAGAAGGGTACAGTCCGTCTTATGGCGCAAGACCCCTGCGTCGGGCAATCATGCGCTTGTTAGAAGACGTATTAGCAGAAGAAATCCTTTCGACTCGCCTGCAAGAAGGAGACAGCGCTATTGTCGATGTGGATGAAGAGGGCAAAGTGAAAGTTATTCCTGGAGAACCTGGGGAACAACGGGAACTTTTACCTCAAGGTGCTGAATAATCCACTCGATTGATAATTCCGATTTGGCGGTAGAGAAGGTTAGCCTTTTCTACCGTTTTTATTTGTCATTTGTTATTCCGTCGTCAGTAAACAACCTCAACTCAAGACGCGATGCAAGAAGCGTCTCTACACTACTATGCGTCTACCTGATGATTCAGAAACACCATTCCAGATTAATATTGTGCCAATGATTGATGCGATATTCGCCATCTTGGCATTTTTTATAATTTCAACTCTTTATTTAACCCGATCTGAAGGATTACCTGTTAATTTGCCGACGGCGACAACCGCAGAAAGTCAGCTACAAGACCGAATAATTACGATCACAATTCAGGAAAATAGGGCAATTTTTATTAACCGGGAACCGATTGAATTATCTCAACTTGAAGCAGGGATAGAGTCATTGGTTACGGCAAATTCTCAAGTCTTGGTGATTATTAATGCCGATGAAAATGTCCCTCATGGTCGAGTTGTTAGCGTTATGGATCGCTTACGTTTAGTCGAAGGCATTCGTTTAGCGATCGCGACTCAGTAGAGGCAATGAAATAAGCGGTTCAGCATTTACAGCGCTTTTCAAGTATAGCAGTAGACACATCGATTAGGACTTTCCTTTCCTGTTGTTCCAGACGTTCCGCTGGAACCTCTCTACCAAATGATGCTCCTACGAAGTCGGGGATCTTGCTCAGAATACTGTACCTCATCAACCTGAAATCTGCTGTAAACCTTAATGTCTATAATGAGGAAATCCTTGTAGTGCGAGCATCTTGCTCGCTACTAATACCCAATTTAATGTGTTTCATGATGTTCATTCTTCAAGTTGAGAAGCAGCTTGGGACGCCGCATCCGACGCCTGGGAAGCAGCTTGGGACGCCGCATCCGACGCCTGGGAAGCAGCTTGGGACGCCGCATCAGAAGCTTGGGAGGCAGCTTGGGATGCCGCATCAGCCGCCTGGGAAGCAGCCTGGGATGCCGTATCAGCCGCCTGGGAAGCAGCCTGGGATGCCGTATCAGCCGCCTGGGAAGCAGCATCGGAGACTTGAGAAGCCGCCTGGGAAGCAGCATCAGAGGCTTGGGACGCCGCCTGGGAAGCAGCATCAGCCGCCTGGGAAGCAGCATCGGAGACTTGAGACGTCGCCTGAGACGCCGCCTGGGATGCCGTATCAGCCGCCTGAGACGCCGCATCGGAAACTTGGGACGCCGCCTGGGAAGCAGCATCGGAGACTTGGGACGCCGCCTGAGACGCCACATTAGCTGCTTGAGAAGCCGCATCAGAGGCTTGAGAAGCAGCTTGAGAAGCAGCCTGAGAAGCCGCTTGAGAAGCCGCATCAGAGGCTTGAGAGGCAGCCTGGGATGCTGCATTAGCTGCACCCCCCAAACCTCCCGTAGTCAGTGAACTTGCCGATGGTGCTGCTTGAGGCGAGGGACTTAACGTGGGTGAACTTGCGCCAGAACCTGATTTAAGCCGAGCCTTACGACTTGACAAGCTATCTTGTTGGCGTTGACTGGCATTCGACTTAGGCGTAGACATACCCGGTTGGGATATGGACTCATCAATCTCTTCTAAAGTCAAATTAATTTTGGCGCGTACTGGTGTCCCATCTGGCAGAAACATCGTCAGATTGTAATCAAGTTTGGTTACAAAGCAGCGGATATACTTTTGAGAACCCCAGGTAAACACATAAGTTGGTGGACGTTTCTCTCGACCCGCTCCTGACTCGGCAAAATCAACCGCTTTTTGAAATGATTTGATATATTTTAGAACACTCTCCCCTCGCTCGTAGGTATCAAAAATTAGGTCATTGATGGTGAGGATGACGGGTTCAGGATAAGCAAAGTTAACTTTAGGCAATCCCCTCCCTGTCCGCGCTCCACTACTTTTAGTTAGATTAATTTGCTGATTGAATGCCAACTGGTTGGGATTAAACATGAATTCAATGGTTCCGCCACCATCAGTTGAAATCAGTTGCGCTTTGACCAGTTGTGACATGACAGGAGTCCTCTAACCGCATTTTATCTGTATTCGTGCCCCCTTGTGCCCATTAACAACTGGAATCCAGTCAATGGGTTCGGGTCGCCCTTTAGTCAAAACTCTACACGGCTTTATCCCTATTTCATCCAATCCCCAGCATTCTTACTTTTTACTTTTCTTTACAATTTTAGCTAAATTGACCTAAAAAAGTGCTAGACAACAATCATAGCCTAAAACTGGGCAACCTTCTCAAATAGGTCGCGGCAAAAATAAATATTTTTTAAGATTTCGTTTATAATTTGTAAAGATATTTTAGGTAAATTTTCGACTATAGTCTAATAATATAGCTAGGGTTAGCCTCTCTCATGACACTTATGCGTACAGCATAATCACAGACTTCTATGATCGCTCCTGTTGCCCGAACCTTGGCAAATATCTGGTCTGGGGGAAGTTCCCAGATAAACTTTGTATTGTTCCGGCGCGGTGGGGCATCCCGTGTCGTTAATAAAGCCAAGAGTCTCCTAAGCAATAGCCGGATTGTCTTGGAAGCTTACACCGAATCAAAGATTACGGTGTAAGAGATGTCACATAAGCAACAGTTGTTCTATAAGAACTTAACTGAGCTACGGCGTCATCGCTGGTTGCGACAACAAAAGGGAATGACTCCTGTACGAACACGTTCTGACATGCTATCACTGAAAGATATTATGCAGAAGTTGGCTAGCTCCAGCAGCATTCCGGAATGTATTAGGGATTTTGGCACATCCAGCGTTGTCTGCTTGTGCTCTTGTTCCTTTCAATTGGCACAGAAAACTGCCTCTGCCAACAGTGTATAGAGTTTGACACTCTAAGGTTGTTTTTCTGTTGGCTGATTTAAGTCCTAAATGGAGGATATATTACTCATGCCATTAGATTATTTTGCGCCAGGAGTCTACGTTGAAGAGGTAGACCGTGGCAGTCGCCCGATTGAGGGCATTAGTATGAGTGTCGCTGGGTTTATTGGTTTTACCGAGGATATACGCGGTGACGCCGAATTATTTAAACCCATGCTGATTACCACTTGGGATCAGTACTTGCAGTCGTTTGCCAAAGAAGGCTCCGATGGGTTCACCGACTTTGACGCCTATTTACCCTTTGCGGTTCAAGGGTGGTTCCTCAATGGTGGGGGTCGCTGCTGGGTAACCAGTATTGGCACTAAACTACCGGGTGCTGAACCGCCGCCAATCGAGCAAACGGGGACTAAGGTTTTAACATCGGGAAATCGCCCCTCGTTACAATTCATGATTAAGCCGGCTGAATCTGAATCAGAAGAAGGGGGAGCCTTAGCGCTACCCGGTGCAGATGAGCCACGGCTGCGGGTGGTGATTCAAGAAAGTACACCGAAACCCTTACCCGAAGACGCACCAGAAGATGCCGAACCCCCGTACAACACCGGTGAATTCTTTGACCTGATTGTGGCACGCGGCGAAGAGGTATTGGAACGGTATGACCACCTGACGATGAATCCAGAAGTGGATACGCAGGTAGCTGAGTATGTAGTCACCGCCGTTGAAAGTTCTGAATTTATCCAGGCGGTTGACATCTCCCAAAGCGGACAACCCTTGTCACGGCGACCCATGCAAGGAGCGTATGAGATTACGCCGCCACCGTACATTTCTCCCCCAGACAACTTTGCCCGCGATTTACAAGGACAACGGGATGACCGCACGGGGACACAGGGGATTTTTGAAATTGATGAAGTCGCCATGATTGCTTGTCCTGACTTGATGAAAGTGTATCAAGAAGGATTGATGAACTTAGAACAAGTTCACGGTGTCATGGAAATGATGCTAAGTATGTGCGAGAATTCCTTCCCAGGTCCAGCCTACCGGATGGCAGTTCTTGACGCACCTCCGGTCAAGCCGACGAAAGGAGATACCCCAGTTGCGGCGGAACAACAGAAACCTCAAGATGTCGCGGCTTGGTTAAAACTGTTTAATCGCCGTTCCATGTTTGGCGCTCTCTACTATCCCTGGATTAAAGTGGCGAACCCTCGTAATGGTGGACGACCCATTTATGTCCCCCCCAGTGGTCACATGATGGGAATTTGGTGTCGCACGGATGAAACACGGGGCGTGTTCAAAGCACCGGCTAATGAAACGCCTCGTGGTGTAACGGGTTTAGCTTATGACACCAATATGCGGGAACAAGAACTGTTAAACCCGATGGGGATTAACTGTATCCGCAATTTCGCCAATTACAACCGAGGCTATAAAGTTTGGGGCGCTCGCACCTTGGTAGAACCGGATAACGTGCAATGGCGTTATATCAGTGTCCGCCGCTTACTCAGCTACATTGAGAAATCCATTGAAATTGGTACACAGTGGGTGGTGTTCGAGCCAAATGACCAAATTCTCTGGGCTCGTGTACGCCGTACAGTCAACAATTTCTTGGAGCGGCTTTGGCGTGAGGGAGCATTGTTTGGAACTTCCCCTTCAGAATCGTTCTACGTCAAGTGCGATGGAGAAATTAACACCCATGAGACGATTATGCTGGGTCGTCTCTATGTAGAAGTGGGTGTTTGTCCAGTGCGACCGGCTGAATTTGTCATCTTCCGCATTAGTCAATGGGCACCGAATCAATAGGTTCTAAATCCTACCCAAGCAATTGCCTTGGGTAGGTATTAAAACCATGTAGGGGCGACCCGCTTGGATTAATGGAAACTCTAGAAACAGGGCGGGCGCGAGTCACATTGAGGTGCAACCGAAAAGATAGTAGTAAAACCCGCCCCTACATCGGGTCGCCCTGAATTCAGGTAAAGTAAACAACTGTAACGGAACTCGAATTTCATCGAACGCTTAACAGCACCTCACAGACCTTGACATTTTGTAATCGATCTGAGCGAAAATTCATGCTATAACAGAAGTCTCTAAATGCTAAAGTGTCTGATTATGGCTTGATGGTTTTGTCGATGCGTTAAGTTCTATATCGGCAACACATCGAAACAAGTCAAGGTTAACTATTAAGTTGAGAGTAAGGAGATAAAAATATGGCTGTCGAACTAAAAGGTCTTGCCCCTAGTAGTTTTTCCTGTGATATTGATGGCATGGGTGAACTTTCGTTTCAAAGTGTGAAAGTTCCTGATTACAAGCCGAAACTAGCGGGTGAATCCGCCGTGGTTGGTTCAATGAAAGGTGGGAAATCAGAGCGGCAGATTAACTCGGCTGGCTTTGAGGAAGTGGTCACTTTTGATTTAGTCTGCCTTTCTAGTCCAAGTCCAACCAGTTCTAGTGTAGTCATGTACAAATGGTTCAAAGCTTGCCTCCCTCCCTCCGATGGCGGTGAAGGAAAATGGGGTGAAAACAAAAAAACAGGAAGTATCTTTGCCTACAGTCATGATGATGCAATTATAGCTCAATGGGACTTCCAAGAAGCGTGGCCCTCGAAAATGAGCCTTTCCGAATTAGATGTCAACGGCAAAGATTATCTCAAAGAAACCTGGACAATAGTGTGCGAAAATTGCACCCGCGTGATGTAGGACACTTGAGGAATTTGATCATCAGCTATTTAATGAACTGAATTATCTGGGAGTTGAACCATGGCAGATATTGAATATAACACAAACGCTGCTTTCTTTTTTGATTGTGATGGAATGGAGATAGTTGTCGAAAAATGTACGATTCCTGCGATTGAAATGAAAGTGGCAGCAGGAAGCGGAGCCATCGGCTGCGGCAGAGATGGGAAAACCCAAACCCAAGCTACCCCGGGTTCAGTCGAGTATGGTTCTGCTCTTAAACTCGAATATGTGGCAGGTAACGAGGGAGATCAACAGAAAATAACCGATTGGTATAAGAAATGCCACGCGAGTTCGTTCTCCGGTGGAGCTACAGAGTCGAGGAAAAACCGAAAAACAGCATCACTGTTTATTTACGATATGAATGGTAAGATTGGGGCGCAGTACGATTTTATCGATTGCTTCCCCAGCAACCTCACCCAAACCAGTCAATTAGATGTTAGTAAGCCGGGAGAAATGGCTAAAGATACGATGGAGATTCGATTCACGAAAATGGTACGGGCAGACGTGTGATGTGAGTATTGCCACAATTCTCAATCCAGTTTCTTGAATCAACTGCCTAGGTGCTTCTTTGGAGGACACTGGGCAGTGTTTTATTCGTTTCCGGAGGACAGGAGAGACAAAAGCAAAGGAGGTGAACAGTGACAGAAGTTGAAATTCTGACGCGATCGCGCTATTTTCTAGAGTTAATCCTAGATGGGAGTAATGATTCTGTCGATGGTCTGTTTGAGGAATGTGCCGGCTTTAAAGCTACCCAGGATGTCGTTGAAGTCTGCGAAGTAACGCCGCAGAAGTGGGGTAAAAGTGGGAATTCTAGAGGGCGAGTGGTTCGCACAAAGGTTCCTGGTAATATCACCTATACCAATCTCACCTTGAAACGAGGCTTAAATATTTCCATGACGCTGTGGAATTGGCTAAATTCTGTTCAAGAAGGCGCAAATTGGGAAGATCAACGGCGGAATGGTGCGTTAGTTATCTATAATACTGCATCCGAGGAGCAGTTTCGATTTGAATTCAAAGGCGCGTGGCCCATTAGCTATAAAATTTCTGATTTGAGTGTCAAAGGAGATGACTATCAAATAGAAGAAGTCGAGGTAACAGTTGAACAGTTAAGACGGATTAAACCAGGTATATGATTCAAACCCAGTTTGAATTTGATCTTCCCAAAGGATATCTGGATGGGGATGGGAATATACACCGCAAGGGGGTAATGCGGTTAGCGCGGGCGATTGATGAAATCGTTCCCATGCGTGATCCGCGTGTGAAATCCAATCCCGCTTATGCCACCGTGATTATTTTATCGCGAGTTATTTTGCGTTTGGGGGCTTTGGATGAAGTCACTCCCACGGTAATTGAAAATTTATTTGCCTGTGATCTCAATTATCTACAGCAATTTTATCGGCAAATTAATGAATTAGAACCTGATAATCAAGGGGAATCGGCTTCCAGTTTATCAGTGCAACCTGTATCAATTCCCTCAGATTATGAATGATATAAAATTACTGGTTTTTGTCTGCCATAATTCTCAAGAAACAAGTTTTGACACAGGGGGTTAAGTAAAGGGCGACCCGAGCCTCTGTAGGGGCGGGTTTTACTACTATCTTTTCGGTTGCACCTCGATGTGACTCGCGCCCGCCCTGTTTCTCTAGTTGTTGATTTATGCAGCGGTTCGCCCCTACAGGAGAACTAAAAAAACGAAGGATAAAAGACAAAAGACATAAGACCAATAATTATGGACTATACCTATTTTGAATTTACTCTACCCAAAGGTTTAGTTGATGAAAATGGTGGTATTCATCACCATGGGATAATGCGCCTAGTTACAGGCAAAGATGAGATTGTAGTTAACAAAGATAGCCGGGTTCAGCAAGAACCCTATTACCGAATTTTGGTCATTTTGTCTAGAGTCATCACCCGTCTCGGTAACCTTTCTCCGGTTACACCAAAACTACTAGAACAACTTTTCCTAGTAGACTTGATCTACGTACAGAACTTTTTAAATCGCATTAATCAGCATGAGGAGGGATTGGCGCGATCGGGGGAATTTTAGGCTACCCCTTGGAGCGTTTATACCAAGAGGTAGCCTTAATTGCTTTTTACTTTCACTGGTCATTAGACGATATTCTAAACCTAGAACATGAAGAACGGCTGCGCTGGTTTACAGAAATCCGCCGATTCACAAGATGAATGATGCATCATAAATTATGAATGTCCTGTTCCCAGTTTCTTGACGAATGACAAATGACAAACGACTAGATTGGCTGCAGGCTCAACCCGACGGATGTTTACTTTTGGCGCCATCCGGGGTTCACTTTGTCATGGTAGAAAAAAACCAATCTGTGATCCGAGTTGCCCTGATTGACCGGGATTATTTAACCTCAGACTTGGTGCAATCTCAGCTTGATTTCAATGATCCGCTTAACTTAATCTCTCTTTACAGCCAAGCCATGCTGTTAAGTTTAGTTTGGCAACCTGAACCGAAACGAGTCTATTGCGCTGGATTTGGCGGAGGTCGAATTCCTTCGGTTTTACATCATTACTTTCCCCACGTTCAAATTGAATGTACGGAAATTGAACCCCTTTTGATTGAGATAGCTACGGAATTTTTTGGTGTACCTTTTGATGAACGTCTCAAGGTTACCCTGCAAGATGGACGAGACTATCTCGCGAAGCAGGAACCTGATGTTTGTTACGATATAATTTTCACCGACGCCATTATCGGTAACGGTTACACGCCCTATCGCTTAGCCACTCAGGAATTTTATCAACTCTGCCAAAATCACCTGTCAGAGAATGGAGTTTTGGCGGTTAATCTGTTTCAACGAGAACGGTTTTATGCCGACAAAGTGAAGACGATTCAGGCAGTATTTGCCCAGGTTTATCTCTTTCCCTTAGATGGGGGGAATACCGTTGTACTGGCGACGAATAGTCCGCCACTGAATTCGCCGGAAATCCTAGAACGAATCCAAGTGTTGCAAAATGACCATCAATTTGCCTTCCTCTTGTCAGAAACCGCTGTTCAGGTAAAAATAGGGTCACGGTTGATTGAGTGTATCCCTCAGTTAGACCGAGCTAAAGTTCTTGTGGATGCTGAGCCACCAGTCGGTTATTTTGATGATCTACCTTCATTCAATCCCTTATTTGCTCAAGGTATTAGCGATCGCCCCTGTCCCTGTGGATCAGGTCAGTTACTTCAAGAATGCCATAGCAGGTTAAATGTCAACTGTCAACCATCAACCGTGGAAACGTCTGAGTCATCATGAGTAACCATCTAGCCATTGCTACCGTCACCGCCACATTACAACGAATCGTACAGACGGCGATTCAGGACGATATTAATGGGGCAACAGTGACCACACTACGACCAAATGAAGTGGGAACAGCGACTCCCCAAGTTGGTGTGAATGTCTTTCTCTACCAGGTTCAGATTAACCATACTTGGCGTCAACAGGCTGAAGTCCAAGCCCGTAGTCGGATGAATCCAGCTGCCAAGCGATCGCAAACTGCCCTAGACTTACACTACATGATTAGTTTCTACGGCAATGACGCCGACTTACAACCCCAACGGTTGATGGGTAGTGTGATGCGTGGACTCAATGACTGGCGTACCCTAAAACAAGAGAAGATTCAGCAGACTCTTAACGATTCTACCTATCGCTATTTATTAGAGTCTGACTTACCGGATCAAATCCAAGAAATCTCCCTGTGGCCCCTTGATCTTTCCTTAGAAGACTTATCCAAAGCCTGGTCAGCTTTTTTTCAAACCACTTATCTGCTATCGGTGGCGTATCGGGCTAGGGTGATTATGCTCGAAGGGCAAGAAGCAGGTAAGAGACCTCTGCCGGTACGCGCTCGTTCCTTGGATGGGATTGTTCCCTTTACCAATCAGCCTAAGATTGATCGGATAATTCCCCAAGATGGACGATTAGAACCCATTCTCGCAGATAGTACTGTCTTAATTCAAGGGAACCACTTAAAAAGCGATATTACCCAAGTCTGGATTGGGGAAACCGAAGTCATCCCCAGCGAAATCACCGAAACCCAAATTACATTACCCCTTTCCTCCATACCACCTGAGTCTTTACAGGCGGGGATGCATAGTCTCCAGGTGGTGCATCGTCTTGCCAAAGTGATGCCACCCACCTCGAATAATGGGATGAGTCAGGCAAGTGGTAATGGGGGTCAGATGCAAACTGTTAATCAGCCCCAAACCTTTGTCTCCAGTATTCAGTCGAATGTATCCCCCTTGGTAATTCGTCCCACGGTTACCAAAACTACGGTATCCAAAAAAGAAGTTGATGATGAAGACCTACGGTCTGCGGAAGTACGGGTACGATCCAATTTAACTATAGGTAAAAAGCAGCGTGTCCTGCTAGCCCTCAATGAAATTGACACGAATCAACCCGCCGCTTATCTATTTGAAGCTTCTCCTCGTCAGACCGATGTAATTTGGGTTTCTTTCCCCGTTGAACGGATGAAAGGAGGACGCTATTTAGTCCGCTTGTTGGTTGACGGTGCAGAAAGTCAGCTAATCGTGGATACTGAACCGGATAGTCCAACGTTTAATCAGTATGTGGGTCCTCGGATATCGATTTAAAAGATTCATTGTTGATTGGTTCTGACCGTATAGAGTTGGTTATCCTTTATCCCTGAGAAAACGATGGACGAAGATATTATCAGACAAAAACTTAATCAAGAGTTAGAGGGGATTAGTATTAACAAATTGACACAATTGGGAAATCAAGCGGTTCAGCTAGGGCTAATTGCGGGTCATGGTTATCATAAGGGTCAATATGAAATTCTGCGTCAAGGTAAGGCGTTAATGATGTCGCCTGATGAAGCTCAAGCTTATTTGGAAAAGCTAATTCAAGATGTGACATGAAGGTTCGTAGTAGGCACTTTAGTGCCATAAGCGAGGCAAATGTTGACGACAAACTCTCCTATATTCCTATTCTAATAACCAGGCAAATAGATCACCTAACGTGAGTTTAAATTCACGGGCAAAAGCTGGAACCGGAAGCAACTCCTGGGGTTGGTCAAACACTTGGGGTTGTTGCTGCGGTAAATAGACAAATACCGTCTGTTCATCTGGATCAATCAGCCAACCCATTTGGGTTTCATACTGAAGACTCCGCAGAATTTTTTTAATGACTTTCGTGGCACTTTGGTCAGGTGATAGGATTTCAATGAGCCAATCTGGTGCGATTTCAAATACATTGGCGATACGACCATTGTCTTGGCGAGGAATTCTTTCCCAGGTAAATACCGCTACATCTGGCACAATTGACTTACCGCCAAATGTACATCGCAGTTCGGGGAAAGCGCGGGCAATTTTTTTAGGCTTAACGGTAGCATTGATGGAAATAATTAGTTCCCCTTGAAGGGTACTATGTTCTCCTTGTGGTATCGGTTTTTGGATAATTTGACCGTCAATGTACTCGCTGGCTGGCTTGGTTTCGGGTAACTTGAGAAACTCGTCCAGAGTCAATGGTTTAGGGGGTGTCTGTAACATTTTCAGTGACCTAGAGTTACATTGTAAGTTGATAGTCTCAGGTGAGATAGTTTTTTCTAACACTACCACATTATTTAACCGATAGATTTAGTTGAAGAGTTGGGGTAGTAAAATATACTCGTTATAACCCGGTTATAACGAGTAATGTTTCAGAGTAAAGGCACGGATACTAATGGGCAATGTTCCCTAGGAATAGGCAGGAATCTTTTTGCCAAAAATCTATATCTACACTGTTACTGTAGGCTTTGACCAAACGTATGGCTCAAAGGCTTTATCAAGTGGAGTTGGCTCTCCCGTACTTGTGGTGGAAAAGCCTATATTAGTGATAGCTTCCCTAAAAACATTGTTTTGAAAGTCTTGCCCCACAAAGTTTCCAAGAATAATCAGGTTTGCTTATCACCCTAGGTACGGGAGAGCCATGTCTTTGGTATTATCTCAATGGTAAGTAGTCGGACTTTCATTAAAGTTAATGGTTGAGATTAGGAAGGAATAGTAGGAATTTGAGGCTTGTTAATATTTTTAGTACAGCGTACAGAATTTAGTTTCCCGTTCCCTAAAATAGGGAAGCCCACATACTCATTTAAGACCGAAGTCTAAACAAGAATGTGAGCTTACCCTGTCAGGGCTTCACGGGTTCATTGATCTGCCTTTATATAGGGTTTTTTCAGGCAGGGTGCTTTCGCTTTCTCTATTGTGCAGCCGAACCTCAGCCAATTGGGTATAGTTTTGATGAAATCTAATCGGATAAATATTAAATTTCTGTGAAATTTGCTCCTACAGGTCGCTTTTGACACAGTTAAAGTACTCGCATCGATTTTACGGTTAAATCGGACACCATCCTTTGCGCTCCTACAGTTTCCGGGCGTAAGCGTCATCTATCTTGCTTAGGTGTGCCACGCCATCTTGCTTAGATGTACCACGCCACCTTGCTTAGGTGTAACCACGCCACCTGTTCGTTGTCGATTAGGGCTAAATTCTATCGCAATGAACAATGTAGCTTGCTTGGAGGAGGAGGATTACTATACCGCCATCATTGTCTTTTAGCCAATCAATTGAGAAAGATTAGCATTTGGTTCCCGTCTCGCTTAAACTAAGATACGGGAGTGAAATCTGGCTAAAACTCCCTCTCATAGCAGTTCTCATGAAAAATTTAATGTCTGGCAACAGATATTAATGATAATATATTGCATTTTGAGCGAAAAATGAATTCCTGGAGTTTTCAACCCAAAACTGGTCAAGTGATTGAAATTAATCAAGCCGCTCGGTGGCAAGTTTACCGCCGTTTACAGGAACTCTCGATTACAAGTCACTGCGGGATGAACCAGCCACTCACGGCTGAGATTCATGATCCGGTGACGGCGATTCAACTGTGGAGTGTGGTCAGACAGCTAACCGTACCACGCCGAGATCTAGCCTCTTGGCTGGAGGACTGCTGGCGGCTTCCTAGCCGTAAAAAGTAGGGAGCTGGGGGAGCTGGGGAGATGAGAAAAGGGGGAGCAGGGGGAGCAGGGGGAGCAGGGGAAGCAGGGGGATGTAAGAAACGATAGTAGTGAAAAGAATCCCTATACAAATCGCTCAGGGCGGGTTTAGTCACATCTTTTGTGAGGTCAAAAACGATAGTAGTGAAACCCGCCCCTACACAAGCGCCGTGCTCTATGGGCGAAGTGAAGGTCAAAACTCAAACACTCTTATGGAACAAGCAGCAATTCTACATTTAGAGGACATTACCAAGCACTATGATCAACATACAACTCCAGCCGTTGATCGTGTGACACTAACTTTGTGTCAAGGTGATTTACTGGGGTTATTGGGTCCGTCTGGCTGTGGCAAAACAACTCTACTGCGGATAGTGGCAGGGTTTGAGCGTCCTCAGTCGGGACTAGTCGTCTTGGCTGGACGTCCGGTTGCGGGTTCGGGGTATTGGATACCCCCAGAACAGCGGAACACGGGTATGGTGTTTCAAGACTATGCCTTGTTCCCTCACCTGAATGTGGCGGAGAATGTAGGCTTTGGCTTGAAAAACCGCCGCAGTGGGATGAGTCGGACATCCATCAAGAAAAATACGGCTGACGCGATCGCACTGGTAGGATTATCAGGATTAGAGAAACGCTACCCCCACGAACTATCGGGAGGACAACAGCAGCGAGTCGCCCTCGCCCGGGCGTTAGCACCGCGTCCCAGTTTAATCTTGTTAGATGAACCTCTGAGTAATCTGGATGTGCAAGTGCGTCTGCGGTTGCGCCAAGAGGTGCGATCAATCCTCAAAGAGATTGGCACATCAGCAATTTTTGTCACCCACGACAGAGAAGAAGCCCTATCCATCTGTGATCAAGTAGGAGTGATGCAGGCTGGATGTCTAGAACAGTTAGGAACCCCCGAAAAAATTTATACCAATCCAGCCTCTCGTTTTGTCGCCGAATTCGTCACCCAAGCCAATTTCTTACCCGCCCGTCGTCGGGGACAGTTATGGGAAACTGAGGTGGGTTCGTTTGAAATCGGGAATGGAGAATGTCACGATAACACCCAATTCCCCAATGACGCCATTCCTGATTGTGGGGAATTAATGCTGCTCGAAGAAAACGTGATTCTCAAACCCGATAATGATGCACCCGTCTTGATTCGCGATCGCCATTTTCTAGGGAGGGAGTATCGGTATCGTCTACAAACCCCCTCTGGTAAGGAACTCCATGCTCGCACCGCCCTAAATACACCATTACCTGTGGGAACTCGAGTTAGGCTATCAGTTGCCCATTCATCAATGCAAATCTTTCCCCCTGTCTCTACGCCTGCTCCTATTCCAGCCCGATGTTGATTAGTAGTAGGGGTTTGGTTACCAAACCTAGGGGTTTAGGGGTTTGGTAACCAAACCCCTACTTTCTCAATTTGGGGTTGATGGCGAGCAATCACAATCAAGCAATCGCCAGATATTAGTTGCTCATCTTTGGGTGGATTAACCAGAGTCTCTCGACGCCCGCCAGTTTGCCGTTCCACAGCGACTAAAATACTATCTAGCTCCTCTTTTAGCCATTGAGCGGCATTCCAAAATGAAATACCATTCCATTGCTGGGGTAGGGAAATTTTATAGATTTGGTTCCCCATCTGCACGGTGAGCAATTCCGCTAACATATCCACAGAACCCCAATTTCGGACTGAGGTAGCCATTAAATGACTCGCCAATTCATCAGCGACAATCACATCTTCGACGCCCGCCACTCGCAGTTGTACATTATTTTTGCCATCAAGAAGTTGAGCGCAGGTATAGATACCTGGATGGAGCTTTTCAATGGTTAATGCGGCTAAAACTGTCCGTGCATCCCGATCCTGATCGCTGCGAGGATGGGTTGCATCCGCCAACAAAATAGCGCGTGAGGTATGATAAATTCCTACCGCTTCGAGTACATCGATTGTTGTGTAATCCCCCGTATAGAAATAAATTTGGGAATGATTAACATGTTTGAGTTCTCGTTCCGGTGTTTGGATAAATTCAGCAACCACTACAATCGGATGGTGTTTTAAAATAGGATCGGCTTGTAGTTGCTCAATCAGGAGATGTCCACTGCGATTCCAGCCACAGATAACAATATGATCTCGTAGTTCGTCCAATTCCCAATGTTTGATTTCCATCACTGTTCTCAATCGTTGTACCATGACGGCGGAAACGACGCCCGTAAACATGGCAAACATCGTCAAGCCACCCAGAATTACCATGAGTGTAACCAATCGTCCCGCATCGGTTTGGGGTTCGCCGCCGATGGGTTCTCCGGATACAAGGGTAAAAAAGCTCCACCAGAGGGAATCCTTCACAGAGGCGAAATCAGGATTGTTAAAACCCTCTAGCAAGTGAATCGCGATCGCGCCGACTAAAATAATTAACCCGACAACCAGCAATACGCCAATCTGGACACCAATACTCGTGGCTAAGGTAGAGCCAAGACGGTTTAAATTCTGATTTAACAAGATTCCCACCCGCAATAGCCGTAAGAGGCGCAAAACCCGCAACAGGCGAAATGCTCGCAATAGGGGCAATACGGCAATAATGTCTAACCAATAGTGGCGGAAGAAACGGCGTTTTTTCTGAGCAGCAAAATAGCGGATTGTCAACTCGATAATAAAGATGCCGGTGAGTAGTTCTTGAGTCAGGTAGACAAGTTTATAGGGTTGATCTTTACTGTCAAGGGTGACTTCCGCAATCACGAGAATTACGGAAAGCAGAATGAGCAGGATCAGCGCCAGTTCAGTTTGGGGAGCGTGGATAAAGCGATCTAAACGGGCTTGTAGGCTTTTGTTGGGCATATTGAGGTATGAGAATCTCTCTGGACTTCAGAGACACTTATATATACTGAACAATAACGCTTAAAAGGTCTTGTTCTATGGCGGTCAAAAACTCCCAAACCCATACAGCTCGAAAATCCCAGGCGATGTCCAACCTACCGCCCCGAGAAAATGGCGATCGCTTAACCTGAAAAGAATTTGAGCGACGCTATGAAGCGATGAGGTTCCCGTCCTCGTTTGTGTAGGGGCGGGTTTCACAATTATCGTGTCTTCTCTCACAACAGATGTAACTAAACCCGCCCCGACCAAGGTTTAAATGCAATTCAGGATTAAGCAATAGTCACGTCACCAGACAAATAAATATCCTGAATCGTGTGGAACAACTTAACCCCTTCCTCGAAGGGACGCTGGAATGTCTTGCGTCCAGAAATCAATCCACAACCGCCAGCCCGTTTATTAATTACAGCAGTGCGAACAGCTTGGGCAAAGTCATTTTTCCCCGATGAACCGCCAGAATTAATCAAACCTGCACGACCCGCATAGCAGTTGAGAACTTGATAACGAGTCAGATCAATGGGGTGATCAGTCGTGAGTTCAGAGTAGACCCGATCATCCGTTCTGCCATATTTCTCGCCTGTAGCTTTGGCAACCGCACCATAGCCATTGTTGCATTCGGGCTGTTTCTGCTTAATAATATCGGCTTCAATGGTAACGCCAAGATGATTAGCTTGACCCGTGAGATCAGCAGAAAGATGATAATCTTTATCTTGCTTAAAAACGCTATTGCGTAAATAGCACCACAGGATCGTTGCCATTCCCAACTCGTGGGCGCGGGCAAATGCTCGACTCACTTCCTCGATTTGGCGGCTCGATTCCTCAGACCCAAAGTAAATCGTAGCACCAACAGCTACGGCGCCTAAGTTCCAGGCTTGCTCGACACTGGCAAACATAAGCTGATCATATCGATTCGGATATGTCAGCATTTCATTGTGGTTCAGTTTAGCAATGAAGGGGATGCGGTGGGCATACTTGCGGGAAACCATGCCCAAAACCCCTAACGTCGTAGCAACAGCATTACAACCGCCTTCGAGGGCAAGTTTGATGATGTTTTCCGGGTCAAAATATACCGGGTTCGGAGCAAAAGACGCGGCGGCGGAATGTTCAATCCCTTGGTCTACAGGTAGGATAGATAGATAACCCGTATTGGCAAGGCGTCCGCTTGAGTAGATCTGCTGAAGGCTACGCAACACTGGGGTAGGGCGATCGCTATCGGCAAAAATCCGTTCCACCCAGTCTGGACTGGGTAGATGTAACAGACGTTTATCCACTTTGGCGTTGTACGTCAACAGATTGTCTGCCTCTTCACCCAACCAGGACTCTATGGATTGAGGTGATGATCTTAAGGTAGCCGTCATATTATTTTCCTCTATTTTCCTCTAAGCGTTGGTCACTTATTTTTCAATTTTGGCAGTCTTTGGGGGCGATCTCTGTCCCCATAACGATAGAGTTTGGCTACGATGACACAACGCGCTAGTACCGCTTTTTGGAAATTCAAAATTCAAAATTCAAAACGCTTACATTGACAGCATTTCCCTCAAGCGCGAATGGTCGCTTTATTTATGCTGCGCTGTATTAGAGCACTGCTCCTGTAATCGAAACGGTACGCAGTAGAGACGCGACTCCTCTTATTTCTAGTCAAACCATAGAATCTTCGCTACTCATCCTCATGTTTTTTGACGTTTGACTAAAGGTGGGTTTTGTGGTTAGGTTATCAGTTATGAACTCTCCTGAGCGTATAAATCCGCCCCGACAATATTTTGAAGTGATTTTATCAGAAGGGGCTGAAAGAAATTAGTTGACGGCTTTGTGCATGGCGGCTTGATGGGATTTTTAGTTTATAATCCATTCCCAGAACTTCCGGCTTGCCACGTCTTTTCAAAAAACACTCAACTTGATCAGGAGTTTTGGGAAATAGTATTTTGACCTTCCAATAATTTTAGATAGGAGTAGGGTACAGATAGGGGCCACGTAATAGTGGCGACAACGAAACAAACTCCGCAGCTAAGTTTATCATCTTCCGATAACGTATTATCTTGTTGTAAACAAGTCATCCACTTACTTAACAAGCGCATAGCTACTACCAAGTAAATAGTAATTGAGCTACCTAGCATGATGTGCAACATAAGAAACTTGCCCCAAAGAATTTGTTGATTTTTCAGCCCTAACGGCTTTTTAAGTCCTTCGCTTTTTATCTAGTATACAGAAAACTTGCTTACAATAAGCCTATACTACCTATATTTACACAATCTTCACTCTTACAATTTTATCTTAACTGTATCTTAATAAATGGAGTCGTTTCCCGTCATCCTGTTGTGATAATCACTCAAACTGAGTCTGGCAGTACGTATCAAGCAAAGAAATGCAGTTAGCGATCGCGCCCAAATGAGCCACCTCATAGCCGTGGGTGTTTTGCGTCGGGAAACTCAAGCAGGCGGCGCGAGCAACATGACCAAATTTCATGGCAATAGACGCATCACTACCAAACCCACTAATCGTGGCAAGCTGTAAGGGAACACCAATCCCATTCGCCGCCTGTCGCAGTTCCCAGTTGAGCCCTTCATCGTAAATCCCGTAGCCATCCTGAGACAACAGCACGGGTGCTTCCCCATCTGCGATCGCGTATTCTGAGGAGAGAGGGCAGATTTCTAGGGCAATTAAGGCATCGAGAGAGTGATTTTGGCTGAAATACAACGCGCCAATTGCGCCAACTTCTTCCTTCGCCGACGCCACTAAATAAGTATCCACAACTGGAGTTTTTACCTGTTCTGCTAGACTCAAAAGAATCGCGACAGAGGCTTTGTTATCCAAGGTATAACTAGCAATGTAATCCTTGAGGCGTATGGGTCGCTTGCGGTGTTTACCCACAACCATGCGGGTTCCCGATCGCACCCCGGCGGCGACAAGTTCAGCTAAAGTACATTTAGTTTCCACCCAAACCTCTTCCCAACGCACTGGGGCGGTTTCCTGTTGCGCTTTTTGGGGAGATTCATGAGAAACATGACGTGACCCAAAGGACAGAATACCACTCAGGGTTTGATTATCACCTAATAAATCGACAACCCCTTCACCATAAACCCAAGGAAACGAGCCGCCGAGTTTGCGGACTTGCACCCGTCCCTGTTCGTCTATAGATTTAACAATACCGCCAATTTCATCTTTATGGGCGGTAATCGCAATTGAGCGCTCAGAGGTTTGACCCGGTATTTTAGCAATAATATTCCCGGCTCTATCCTGCCACGATTCAACGCCTAAGCCATGCAATCGATTGATTAGGAGTTGATCAATTTCTCGTTCTGCACCACTCGGAGAATGATGCATCACTAACTCTTCAATCGTATTAAATAAGTGGTCGTAATTTGAGGAGAGCATAGGGCTTAATCTTTATCAATGGATAATTGATAATTGATAATTGACAATTGATGAATTGGATCTAAGACCTCTTCGTTTACGAAGAAATTAAAAAAGATTTTTTTTAATTTCAATCCTCTTCTTTTAAGGAGAGGTCATTATCCATTGTAAATTTGTGAAAGCATGTAATAATTGAACAGGCAAAAACCTCCCTTTCCACCCCAGATTTTTTAAGGTTCAGTGGTTGTCGCCTGGAAAAAGGGTTGCGTCTGGAACCCTAACCCACTTGCCAAAACCGAGTTAGGAAATTGCTGAATCCTTTGATTGTACCATTGTACCGCCTGATTATAACGCATCCGTTCTACAGCAAGGCGATTTTCTGTGCCGGCTATTTCATACTGAAGGTTAGTAAATAATTGACTCGATTGTAATTGAGGATTATTGGCAACATAGTCTTGGAAATGGTTAATCGCTTCATTCACTTGTTCAACAGCCGCCGCTTTTTCCTTTGGGGTATCAGCTTGTAAATAAGCCTGACGAGATTGCTGCAACACAGACACGATTTCTTTTTCGTGTTCGGTGTAAGCTTGAGTTACTCTAACCAGATTCGGAATCAAATCAGCCCGTCGTTGAAGTTGATTTTCAACCTGCGCCCATTGAGCCTCAACCTGGGAAGCACGGCGAGAAAATGAGTTATATGTCCAGATACTCCAAATCCCACTAATAGCCAGAATACTTGCACCAACTATAGCCAGGACTTTCCGCTGCTGTTGTCGCCGTTGTTTTTGCGTCTGAACCTCTTGAATTGCATATTGAATAAACTCCGCTGGAATCTGGGCTTCTGAACCAGCTTGTATGAGTTCGGAGGCGGAATAAGTTTGGCTGTGATTGGCATAATTTCGAGAGGCTATTTCCAGAACCTCTGACGTCATTGACTCAGGAATTCTCATGTCTAAACTTTTCATGATTTAATCACACTCCTATCGGCAAATTAAGCTAATCAAAAATCTGCACCCGCACCGCCGCCGCCACTATCACCGCCGCCAAAATCGCTGCTACAACTATCGCCACTGCTACTGTAACTATCGCTATCGCCACTGCTACTGTAACTATTGCTATCGCCACTGCTACTGTAACTATCGCTATCGCCACTGCTACTGTAACTATCGCTATCGCCACTGCTACTGTAACTATCGCTATCGCCACTGCTACTGTAACTATCGCTATCGCCACTGCTACTGTAACTATCG
>NZ_JAVJRX010000031.1:0-73328 GCF_040219735.1 Coleofasciculus sp. G1-WW12-02
TAGAGCAGTAGACGGGCTATCGCATCTACTGGTAGGTCTTTAACTCTTGCCGATAACGTAGTGCGCGTGACACTTAGGCTGGTAAGCATAACCTCAGCTAATTAGCTGAAGCTCCGTGTCTTTAGACCGGGGTTGCTTACCGTAGGTAACTATAGCCGACTTACTAGGATAACCTGAATGGGAACCAATTGACTTATTTTATTGGGAAGCTGCAAAATATTCACATAACAAAGGAACAACATTATCAAACCATCTCAGTTGCGCTCCACTCCAGGCATTGGTTTTAGATGTGGCTAGCAGAGCTCGCCCGTATGCTTTTCCTTTCTCGGTGAGTCGTCGCTCCCTCGAACCCGGTTTTGTCCATTCCTGAATGCCTAATTCATGGAGTGCGGCGTTGACTTGAGCGGCTTTAACTTTTCGTCCTAATTGCTCTGACACCTTCTCAGCCACTTGGGAGGCGATCATCCCCGATGGTTCCTCAACCGAATGGGTGACCAAAAGCTGCTGCGCTTGATTCGCAGCACTGGCTAAAGCCGGAAAACGCTGGGTAAGTACATTCAATTTCCAAGACGCGATCGCACGTTGATCCAATCCCGCTTCTTCTAACCATTTGGCGATTAACCGTAACCCCTGATCCAGTTGCTGGAGTTGGTTATCGAGGGGAAATTCATCAGTTTGGGGTAATTCTGCGATCGCAGCTTCTATATCTTTAGGATAGGGTGGGTTATCTGGCTCTATATCACTCGCTGTCTTAATCTGAAGAGTTTCTAGTGGTATAGAATTCGCCGCTTCCACTAAAGCCGTTGCTGTTTCATTCCCACCATGGGCTTGATGTTGCCAAAACGCTACGGCTGCATCCCAGGATGATAACGCGATCGGTCTAGGCTTGTCCGGTACCACAGCCTTGACTGTTTCTGGCAAGTTGTTTTCGTTTGATTTACAAAATTTTTGCGCTGTCCCCTTGCTTTTTCCCACAACTTCGGCGATTTGCCTGTGGGTGAACAACAAACGCTGATCCTGATCAGAGGTTAGCTGGTAACCAGAAACCTCAATGTTTCCAAGCTGGAAACGAACCGCTCTCGCTTCCGCTGCCATGTCACTTTACCTTAGAATGAGCGACAAAAAACTTTCTTGTACAACATTGTACAGGGGCTTGGTTACCAAGCCCCTACTAAGGCTGATGACTGCGACGAATTTCTGTGATTTGGTCAGCCACCTCTAGAAGTTCTGGTGGCATATCGGGTCCTGTGAGAATAATATCTACTGAACTGGGGCGACTTTCCAGAAATCTCAATACTTCAGTTAGGGGGATTAAGCCGTAGTTGATGGCTAAACTCAATTCATCTAGGACAACGACAGAGTATTTCCCCTCATACACCACCTGTTGAGTATAATGCCACAACTGCTTGAGCGAACTATGTTCTGCCTCATCTAATTCTGGGGTATCGATATATCGTGGCAAATCACAGCGAATCCATTCTAAATACTGTCCTAACCGAATCGGATGCTTGTGTCCTTGACCAATACCCCCTTTGAGAAACTGAACCACCAGCACGGGTGTCCCCTGTCCAGCGATTCTCAAGCTTTGGGCAATCACATTGGTAAAAAAGCTGCGCTGGGAACTGGTAAACACTTGTACCAGCCCTTCTAGGGTGTAGGTTAGGTGAGGCGCTGAATTAAGGGTCGGAGTTTCTAACTGGGAAACCATAGTTAACAATTAAAGAGAAATAAATCTGATAGACACCCTTCAAGCCTTCCTTGATCAGTGTCTCATGGTCGCTTTTTCTAGCTTTTTGGCAGTGCAGCTTTTTGGCAGAACGCGCTTTCAATCATTAGAACTCCTCCGTTGTGGGAAACCCCGTGTCCCTTCGCTTCGCTTATCGGGCAAGCTTCAGACCAGGGAGGAACGCGCGGTAGCGGTTTAAGAAGCATACCCCTTTCGGGGTGGAGGGGTATGGTTGCCCCTCCTTTGAGGTATGGTTGCCTCAATCTCCTTTCGGGTAAAGTTAGCTTCGCCAATGTTATCGGTCGGTAACTATCCAAAAAGCACTGTTTCAGTGACCTTAAAACTGTTTAACTTTTCGGTTCTAGAGCAGTAGACTAGCGGGAGCATCTACTGGTATGTCTTGAACACTTGCCGATAACGTAGTCAGTTAAGACTTAAGCTGGTCAGAATGGCTTGTTAGATTTCTCTTTCAAGCCTCATGCCTTTAGGCTGAGGTTCCTGACGCCTGATTCGCGATCGCCTGTTTCTGCTACTATTCCACCAAATCCTTTGGGGTTGGGGATTCTAGCCGTTTACAACTTAACTCAATTTTAGTAATTCTTTCCTTCTCCCCTATCCCTGCCTACATTGTCACTGTATCACAAAATCCACAAGTACTTCAAGAAACCTAACTCGAAATCCAATCAATGCAGCGAACAAGATATAGCGTATTTTTTTCAGTGGCATCCCTAATCAAACACCATATCTACAAGTCCGTCAAGAGTAAGTCGGTGAGAATGTTCATCCAGGGGGATTCGTGGCAAAATGACGGTCAGTAGTCACTAGCGTCAAAACCTGCCCAGATGCAAAGGATTTGTGCAACATTGATGAAAGACTTGTCCAGGCTAGGAACAGAGGAGCTATTATCGTGAGACTAGTGATTCTGGGAGGTCCAGGGTCAGGGAAAAGCACACAGGCGCGACAGTTGTGTCGCCATTTGGGGATCGTGGAGATTTCCAGTGGTAACATTTTGCGTCGTGCGATCGCATCTCAAACCGATTTAGGTCAAAAGGCGCAACCCTACGTCGAGAAGGGAGAATTAGTCCCTGATGAAATCCTGATCGAATTCATGCGCCAGCGCCTGCTACAACCTGACACGGCGAAAGGTTGGGTGCTAGAAGGGTATCCCCGTACTGCTTTCCAAGCCGAGGAATTAGATTTTCTCCTGGAGGAGTTAAATCAACAGCTAGATTGGGCGATTTACTTAACCGTACCCGAATCCGTGATGATGACTCGTTCCGTGGAGCGATCGCAAAACTATGCTAAAGATAGCACCACATCAGCCAAGTCTCGTCTGGATGACCATCCCGAAATTGTCCCGCGCCGCATCGAGTTATTCTACGAGCGCACAGTCCCCATCCTGGAGTACTATGACTATCGTCAAAAGCTGTTGACGATAAACGGCGACCAACCGCCAGAGCAAGTTCAGCCGAATATCTTGCACAAACTTGAACTGGACAATTAACGTTTTTTGACTAAACCCCGTTCTGACTCAGAAGTACTACCATGTCTTGGCAACGTCCTGATCATCGCCAACCTAACCAACTCCGTCCCATCAGTTTTGTCCCTGGATTCACTAAATTTGCATCAGCTTCTGTCTTAACCAAGTGCGGTGATACCCAGGTATTATGTAATGTCACCATTCAGCCGGGAATCCCTCGATTTCTGGAAGGAACAGGGAGTGGTTGGTTAACCGCCGAGTATCGGATGCTTCCTGGCGCCACACCCCAACGCCAAACCCGTGAATTACTCAAACTATCCGGTCGAACTCAAGAAATTCAACGACTGATTGGACGCTCTTTAAGAGCGGCTGTAGATTTAACCGCCTTGGGTGAACGCACGGTGATGGTGGATGCGGATGTCCTGCAAGCCGATGCGGGAACCCGTACCGCTTCAATTACTGGGGGATACGTCGCCCTGGCTGAGGCTTTGGATAAATTAGTCCAAGCTGGAGAATTAGAGCGCTCGCCAATCCGTCACCAAATCGCGGCGGTTTCGGTGGGACTGTTGGAGGGTGAACCATTTTTAGATTTGAACTACCAAGAAGATGTCGCCGCGCAAACAGATTTCAATATTATCATGAACGACGAATTGAATATTATTGAAATTCAAGGAACGGCGGAAGAAGAAAGCTTTAGTCGGACTCAGCTTAATCAATTAATTGATATGGCAGAAATAGGCATTAAGGAGTTGTTAGACGCTCAACGTCACGCCCTGAGCTAATCTGGATTTTCAGTTGTTAGTATGAAACAAGGGATTGGGTATGTGGTATAGCTGGATGACAAGGGGCAACTTTTGCCAAACTAATATGTAATAGATGTAATCATTACCCAAACAGTCATGACTCAGAGTCCTATCGCTGATTTACTACCGCCACCTTTTCCAGACCATACTCAACTTCCTGAGTCTGATGGTACATTTGTGAAGAATTTTCAAGAACACCCTCAAAGCCTAATCCTAACCGATTCAATTGGAGCAGTTTTACAACGACTGCATCCTGATGGACAATACGCCATTGGACAAGATTGTGGGATCTACTGGCGAGAAACTGATCCACCGGAACAAGGGGCTGAAGCACCAGATTGGTTTTATGTCCCCAATGTTCCGCCCAAGTTAGGCGGAAAAATCCGTCGTTCCTATGTGTTGTGGCGGGAATTTATCGCACCATTAATCGCATTGGAATTTGCTTCAGGGGATGGTTCCCAGGAACGCGATCGCACGCCACTATCGTTCTCAAATCAAGCCCAAACAACGAAACCAGGGAAGTTTTGGGTCTATGAAAGGATTATGCGAATTCCCTATTATGGTATCTACGAAATCAATCAGGAAAGGTTGGAAGTGTATCACCTCGTCAATGGGTTTTATGAACCCTTAAAAGCGAATGAACGGCGTCATTATGCGATCGCGCCGTTGGGAGTAGAGTTGGGACTATGGGAAGGATGCTATCAAAATCAAACTCAATGCTGGTTACGCTGGTGGGATGCACAAGGAAATCTCTTGCTAATTGGTGATGAACGCGCCCAGCACGAACATCAGGCGCGACGGGATGCAATCCCTCGGTTGTTGGATATGGGGTTGAGTGTGGAACAAGTGGCGGAGGCGCTGGGGTTTGAGGTGCAGGAAGTGAGAGCGATTTCTCAAAGGTAAATAGGTGGGAAAATTTAAAGTTAATCTCCAACAGTTTGTTCGATCCACTGGATATGCTGCATCAATAATTGAGTTAAGTCATAACGTTCCAGAATCGTTTTGCGGGCTTGAACTCGCAGCGCCGCCATACTATCAGGATGATTCAGCACCTCTTCCACCCGTTCAGAAATGTTTTGGGGCGAAAAAAAGTCGGCTAATAAACCATTCACGCCATCCTGAATGACCTCAGTTACAGGTGCTGTATTCGACGCAACAACTAAACACCCTGTTGATAAGGATTCCAGCATTGACCAGGATAAAACAAAGGGACGGGTTAAATAAATATGAACCGCAGAGGCTTGTAACACTTGCAGATAATCTGGATAGGGAAGTAAGCCTGTAAAATGTACACGGTTGAGATCCAATGGAAAATTTTCCAGCATGACATCCTTATAGGTTTTGCCATCCGGAAGCGATTTACCATAGGCGACACGGTTTTCGCCCACGATAACCGCATGACAATGGGGGCGTTTTTCTTGCAGTAAGGCAATGGTTTCTATCAACTGGGGAAAGCCGCGATAGGGTTCCATTCCTCTGGCGACATAGGTGATAAGTTCTTCGACGTGAGATAGGTCTAAATTTAACCGAGGGAGGACTAATTTGTGTCCCGGTTTCGGTTGAAAAAAGTTGGTGTCAATCCCATCATGGTGTACCGTAATTTTATCCCGATACTCTGGGGGAAACTGTTGGTGCTGCCAATGGGTGGGGGAGAGTCCGCGATCGCAACTGTACAAATCAATCAGAATCGGCGCATTTTTGATCCGAATCCGGGCTTCATCGTCGGCGTTGAGGGGTTCTGCTGGATCGAAGTCGGCGTCTGAACCATGAGCGTGATAAAACCACTCGAAATAGCATAATAGTTTCGCCTTGGGAAAACTGTCTTTGATAAAGAAGGTAGGACCCCAACCGGAATGACCGTAAACCACATCGGGGATAAACCCTTGGGCTTTAAGTTGTTCACACAGGCGATAAACGCCTTGCCCTTGTAGCACCGCATTTTCCAAAGGGCGGACGTAGTGATGGGTTTCTGGACGGGCTTGGCGCGATGGTGTATAGATTGCCTTGGCAACACCAGGTAATTGACCCTCTTTGCGGGTTGTACCAAAGACAACCTGGTGACGCGGGTTTTGCGCCAAGATAACGGCGAGGTGACGGAATTGGGCGGGAAAGTTGGAATGCAAAAATAAGATTCGCATCAGGTGATTTTTCGTAGTCTTGGATACGGTTTTTCTCGGATGACTCTTTCCTCGACAACTGGGTGATCTCCTGATCAATTATCACCGATTGGGGATTCCTAGAGAGTATAGTCTATCGGTGATAATTGAAACTTTTCTTAGGAGTGGGTTTAGATGAGAGATTTGTTGCTTTACAGAACGTTACGGGCAAAAAAACTCTGAGAATTATTCTCAATTAGTAACGATTTTGCGTTAGTTCAGCGATTTGGTAAAATTAATACTTGTGGCTTAGTGTATTTATTTTAAAATTAATTCGGATCACCAGTCGCTGAAATGCCTGATTTAGCGAGAATGCTGCGCTAAATTAGCACATATAGGCGCAAAAAAACGTAGAGGTTAGATGCATGTATTTTTGTAAAAAATAGAATCTTTTTTTGACGATTTTTAATTAATACAGTAAGCTTAGGTCGCTTTTCAGGTAACTGAGGTACACAGATTCTGCTATACGCCGCGTGAGGTATAGTGAAAATAAACCTCTGAAGGAGAAGGTGAATGCCAACCAAGAGTACTCTTCAAGATACACTGAAAGCAAAATACGGCATTAATAAAAACATTACCCAATCCCTGTCTGCGGTAGAGTGTGAGGAGTTATTGACCCTGCTACAAGGTCAACCTAGCGCCATGAAGCTGGTTGAGTCATTCATTGCCAAAAATGAAGAACTTAGCCAAAATAATCGTAATTTTGGTCAGCAGCGGAGTCAGGCACAGAAAAAGCTCAAATCTCTTCAGGTAGAGCATGAAAAGTTAGAAAAGGATATCGCCACGCTAGAGAAGTCGAATACGTCCCTAGTCACTCACAGGGATCAGCTTTCCCAGGAACAGGAAAAACTCGAAGCACAGATTAAGCAGTTATCGGATCAGAAAAAGATATTATCCGGTAAAGTGCAGAGTCTAACTACTCACAATGATGAGTTGGTTGACGCTAATGAAAAACTCAAAAAAGATAACAGAGATTTAACGAATATTGTTGACCAAATTCGACTACGATTAGCGCGAGATACCAAAATGTTGTTGGAATATGAGGATAGTGAGATCCGCAAAGCGTTGATCAGACTGTTTCGGTGGACGTTAGGGTAGGGGCAAATTAGTATGGCAAGCCAAAAACACCAAAGTCGCACATTTAGCGGTATGGGCTATCGTGAAGTCCAGCAATCAAATTCAATTCGTCGGAATAAGTTGCCGAAAACTGATCGAATCTGGCTCAAAGAAAACGGGTATAAAAACGTTGGCTGGGATAATGTGATTCAGCTCTATCAAAAAATTAATGAGTTACCGGCTCAGCCTGACGCGGATGATGAACCAACCTTAGAAGAATTGTTCTTAGAAGCTGATCGCATTGGTCAAAAATACCAAACGCTTGAAGAAATAGAAGCTTTTAATCAAGAAATGGCGGCGGAAGTGAATGCGGTATCAGACTTAGTTGACCAGCAATTTCCCGAAACTGAAGTTGAAGTGATTGATTACAGTCAAACTTCTCGTTTTTCGGCAAAAAACAGGCAATCTCGCAACAAATATCGCTAAATCAAGTCTGAATCAGATAGACCATGAACCTCGATGATAAAGTTTGTGGTAGTCGATTTGCTGATGTGGGTGGGAGAACCATCGATCACAAACTTCCGCGATCGCAATACCCATGGCTGTCCTTAGACTTTGGAAATCTGTGGGTAATCTGCCGTAGCTGCAATCGGGAAAAAGGTGAAATGCACTGGTACGAGTACGAACATTATATGTTTATCCACTATCCTAATCGCTATCAAGATATCCAACTATTTCGACCCAGGCAATTGCTGAAATCGCTGAAGGCAAATCAATAAAGTCAGCACATTACACCGTTAGGCTTCAATGATGACTCCTAAATTGCCGCGTTTTCGCACCAATCGACAAGCCGTTGCGCCACTAGAACGCTAAAATCATGAATATAATAGATCCAAGTGTAATTAGTTTAAACTTGACTAAGTTGATGGCGATGATTCCTATTAATAAAGCCAAACAGCAATTGCAAGATTTGATCGATGCTGTGAGTCAATCCCATGAGCCAATTGTGATTACTTCAGGAAGTAGCAATGCGATTTTACTGTCTGAAGCCGATTGGTTAGCAATTCAGGAAACGCTGTATCTACTTTCGATACCGGGAATGCGGGAATCAATTCGTGCTGGTTTGGCAACTCCGCTTGAAGAATGTGATCAGGAGTTGGAGTGGTGACTTGGCAACTTGTCTACACGAAACAGGCTCAGAAGGATGCCAAGAAGCTATCTCAAAGTAATTTACGAGACAAAGCTCAAGCACTACTCGATATCATTGAAATTAACCCATTTCAGAATCCCCCACCTTACGAAAAGCTAGTGGGTGATTTATCTGGTGCTTACTCGCGGCGTATCAATATCCAGCATCGTCTCGTGTATCAAGTGATTGAGTCAGAGAATACCGTAAAGATTCTGCGGATGTGGACTCATTATGAGTAATGTTTTGTAACACGAGCGCAACGAGAAGCTAAGGAGACAATACTAGCCCCAAGATAAATAAGAGCAAACCGCCTATCCAAACGAGAAGAGGTTTGGTTTGTCGTGTCCGTTTCCTTCTCGCGTAGTAGACAATATATCCAGGAATAACGAGGCAAAGCAATCCGTCAAGAGCAGAATAACGAAAGGCTTGCACGAGGATGTAGACTTGGGCAGAAAAAGAAGTTATCAACCCTGCCAAGCTCATGAACTGTGCTAGTTTTGCCATTTCTTTACTCGCTGCTAACGTGTCAGGTTGCCAAAATTTTTGATAGGTGATTATTCAAGAGAGTTTATCTGAGATCGTCTCCTTGTCAATGGGAAACATTGAGGAATTTCGCGAAATTTTAAGAATGATTGCAATAAACAACCGTGTAGTTGTTTAAATTGGAGGCTGAATCCCAGTCAGTAAGCAGGTTTGGGCGATTTTTCCGCCATGACCATCCGAGTTAATACCTACTCACGAAATGCTTAAAGTCTGAGACAATCAGAAGCGACTTGAAAATATAAACTCATCAATAACACTGCCCATTCGTCCTCAATCGGGCTTTGTGCAACAAATACAAGGGAGAAACTCGGTATGAAATTGGCTTACTGGATGTATGCAGGTCCGGCTCACATTGGCACTCTCCGCGTTGCCAGTTCCTTTAAGAATGTCCACGCGATCATGCATGCACCACTGGGCGATGATTATTTCAACGTGATGCGATCGATGCTAGAACGGGAGCGAGACTACACCCCAGTAACCGCCAGCATCGTAGATCGACACGTTTTGGCACGGGGTTCTCAGGAAAAAGTGGTGGATAATATCATCCGCAAGGATAAGGAAGTCACCCCAGATCTGATTGTATTGACCCCCACCTGCACCTCCAGCATTCTCCAAGAAGATTTGGCTAACTTCGTCGAACGCGCTCAACTTGAAGCGAACGGTGATGTGATGCTGGCAGATGTGAACCACTACCGGGTGAATGAACTACAAGCCGCCGATCGCACTCTGGAGCAAATTGTCCAGTATTATCTGAACAAGGCGAAGAAGAAAGGGGAATTACCAGAGGGTAAGACTCAAAAGCCTTCGGTGAACATCATTGGTATTTCCACCCTCGGCTTCCACAACCAGCACGACTGCACCGAATTAAAGCGGTTAATGGCTGACTTGGGGATTGAAGTGAACGAGGTGATCCCAGAAGGCGCATCAGTTCACAATCTGAAAAATTTGCCTCGCGCTTGGTTTAATTTAGTGCCCTATCGGGAAATCGGTATGATGGCGGCGCGTTACCTGGAAGCCGAGTTCGATATGCCTTATGTGGATATCACACCGATGGGTGTAGTGGAAACAGCACGGTGTATCCGCAAGATTCAGCAGGTACTCAACCAGCAAGGCGCTGATGTGGATTACGAGGAGTATATTAATAATCAGACGCTGTATGTATCCCAAGCGGCTTGGTTCTCCCGTTCCATTGACTGTCAGAATTTAACCGGGAAGAAAGCCGTTGTCTTTGGTGACAATACCCACGCGGCGGCGATGACCAAGATTTTGGCACGGGAGATGGGGATTCATGTAGTGCTAGCGGGGACTTATTGCAAGTATGATGCAGACTGGTTCAAGGAACAGGTGAGCGAATACTGTGATCAGATCCTAATTAGTGAGGATAACGGTGAAATTGGCGATGCGATCGCGCGGATTGAACCCTCGGCTATTTTTGGCACTCAGATGGAACGCCATGTGGGTAAGCGTTTGGATATTCCCTGTGGTGTGATTGCTGCACCGATTCACATCCAAGACTTCCCCATTGGTTATAAACCATTCATGGGTTACGAGGGGACAAATCAAATGGCTGATTTAGTGTACAATTCCTTTACCTTGGGAATGGAAGATCACCTGTTGGAAATCTTCGGTGGTCATGATACAAAGGAAGTGATTACTAAAGGGATTTCCGCTGGTTCTGATTTGAATTGGAATAAAGAAGCACAAACTGAATTGAATAAGGTTCCAGGTTTCGTGCGCGGTAAAGTGAAGCGGAATACAGAGAAGTTTGCGCGGGAGCGAGGGTTTAGTGAAATTACCCTTGAGGTGATGTACGCCGCTAAGGAATCTGTCGGCGCTTAGAGAAAGGACTTCGCGATCGCACACCTTGTAGTAGCATGAGAGTGTTTCCTGGCTGGGGACACTCTCATTGATATAGAAGTAGGGGTTGGCTGAAAATGACACAGGGTAATTCTGAGCAAGGTAAACTGTATACAAGATTTATTTCCAATCTGAAAAGAATTCAGTATTTTGGCTATTTCCTTGTTGTTGCTTTCAGTCTAATTTTTTTGTTTGGGACGGGATTTTTTCAGGTTCGCACGGCTGGAGCAAACATCCTTGCTGTAGTCTTCCCCTTACTGGTGGTGGTGTTGCAAGGTATAATCGGCTGCTTAACCGTCTACGTTATCACCCAAGCTCTGATCGCGATCGTTGACCTTCTCAGTCGCATTGAACTGAATACGAGGTCTAGATAGGAGTAAGCATCCTTGATGATTCTTATCGGAGGAGTAGAAGACGTTAGTGGAACATCTCTAAGCTGGTCAATTGAGTATTTTCCAATAAAATGGAATTGGTTTCAACCCAAGGAACCCAAAGCTTGCATTCGTCTAAAGACGACTGTATAAAAGTTTTAGTCCATTTTAATGGACTTTAGCTATAAGCCAAGAACTTGAGTTCTTGGCGGGTGTCGGGGCTTACTGACAAAGGTACAAGATATCAGTTTTAAGGAATAGAAGAAAAGCTATTTACAAGTGCAGACCTGTAAGATTAAAAGCGATAATGAACGTCAACTCTTGGTAGTGAGCAAACGTATTCACGTTACAATTCCCGACTATATTTATGAAAGTTTAGAGCAATGGGCAGACACCCAAGGCAGACCCAGAGCGAGTTTAGCTGCCTTTTTGATTGAGGTAGCTGTACTAGAAGCTCAAAAAACCGGACAGATACCACCCAAGCGAGAAAAACCAGATAAAGGCAGATAAGAAGGATGATTTATGTCAATGCAGCGCCAATGGATAACTAACAATCGCATATCCTGGTTTTTGGGTCGAGTGTTGTGCTGTTTGAGTTTGGGACTGACTATCGCTTGTCAAGCAGAACCTCCCTCTGGGGTGAATTCTCCGGGAACGTCTGCTGAATCTGTAACTTCCTCCAGTTCCACCGAACCAGCCACTCCGACTAACTCATCGTCAACGGATAGCCAAAATACTTATAAAAACGAGTCTTTGGGTATCAGTTTCGAGTATCCAGAGGGGTTTGTTGTTGATGATACCAGTGAAGAGTCAGATACTGAGTCTGAAGTGAGGCGGGGAACCGTAGAGGTATGGACGCAGGCGGATTATCAGGCGATGCAGACGAATGAATTTGAGGGTACGGAATTGCCAGCCAACGTTAGCCTTTGGGTTTATGAGAATCCCAATCGCCTCTCGTTACAAGACTGGGTAGAAAGCCGTTCTGACTATTTTGTATCCCCACAGAACTATAAAGAGCAACAGGTAGCCAATCAAGACGCGATCGCATTCCAGTCTACAGGGTTGTACGAGTTCGAGAATATCGTGTTTCCCAGTCTTGATGGTGAAGATATTATTGTGATTAGTTTGGCTAAAGGAACTGGCAATGAGGCGGTGTATCGACAGGCGTTTGAGCGAATTCAGGGAACGTTGCAACTCTTGCAGTAGTAGGATTTCCTGTGGGTTCGAGTTCTTACTTTTCAGGGTATGTGGTGCAACGAAGGTATATAAGTTTTGATCTTGTAGGGGCGGGTTTTACTACTATCTTTTCACTTGCACCCATAAGTAATTAAATCCGCCCCGACGCAGGTTTCTAGACTTCATGTGAAAAGTCAGGTTCGAGCCGGTGCGATCGCACTCTCTATAATTAGAGTTAGCTCCTCTAATGTTTGTGCTATGTCCGTAACAGAATTACTACCAACACTGCAAAAACTAATTGCACATTACCATTCAATAAGCGGGAGTAATTATTATGGCTGCTCCCCATTCAGAGTGTGGTTTTGGAAAGTAAGGTTTGAGGTTTTTCAAACCAGCTAGCGCCAAAATCATATATCCATAAAATCGACCTTGAGTAGGGGCGGGTTTAGTCACATCTTTTGTGAAACCGAAAAGATAGTAGTAAAACCCGCCCCTACACAATCTATAAATCTCCCAATCTCCCACTCAAAACTTACCTCCCTTCGTTACACCACATACCGTGAAACTAAGATTATCTGACACGGCGTACATTGAGACAATTGTAGGGGCGCACCGACGTGCGCCCGGAAAACCTGTCATACCAAATCCGGGTTAGCTACCCCCGTTATAACCTAGTCCGCGCAGGCGGACTTTGTTTGTGTAGCAGCGATTTCAATCGCCGTAGAAAAAGGGGGTGATAAAGGCGGATTTGGTATCAAATTTATTCTCAGCTACGGTTAATCAGGGCGGGTTTTGTTGTTTATTTATCGGTGACTATCTAATTGAGTGGCTAAACCCGCCCCAACAAAGGCGTGATTATTACCTGGCATTTTCTACTGAATCAAGATTACCGCTTCTTGCGCCTTCGCATTAAGCGCTTTCTTTAACTCTCGCCCCACCTTATTAATTAACTCATCAAACGCCTCCTGATTCTCAAGCAATTGTTCCCTAAACACCTTCTCTAACTCCGGCTTCATTTGCTCACAGGTTGAGTTAATCTTATTATCATTCAACAGAAATTGACGACTCCAACTGGGAATATCTAACTTGGTCTTAATCGCTTCCTGGGTTTTGCTGCGCGTGATTTCCACACCAGCCGCCAGTACCGAAATACCATAAATGACTAAAAGGGGCCAAGTCAAATGTCCAGTTAAAATCAGGGCAATAATCCCCCCAACCGTTCCCCCACCAATTACGATATTGACAATTAATAACACCGTATCCGCCAAGATAGCATCGCCAACAGAGATTTCTGGGTTAACCACATCCGGATCAATCCCTTCCTCAAATCTTAAACTGCTTCTGGGTATCTGATATTTTTGACAAATTGGGTCGGTTTCCACCGACAATTCAGGTTGAATCTTGCTGTTAAACCAAGTAATCGATTGATTTTTGACAATCTGTCGTGCGGATTCAGTACCATTCTTCCCCAGAGAATCATTTTTAATCCACGCCTGTGCCTGCTGCTTCATCCGAGTTTCCAAGTCACCTAACGTCCGAATTTTATTCATGCGCCAGTCTTGCAAACTGGGTTTAACCGCGTTGTCAATTAATCCCTGGGATAACGGTTTAATTAACAGTTCAATTAACTCAGGAATATGTCGTTCAATAATCGATTTTAGTTTCTGAGAATCAAACCGTTGATCCACTTCTTTTTTAAACGCTTCCGCCCGTAAATCCCAGCGTCCGACTCGTGCTAACCCTAGGGCGATACACCGTTCCGGTTCGGGATCTGGACGCACTTGGGTAGCAGGTTCGGGGAAAATTTCTTCACAAATTTGACGGGTAAAGTGCATCCGCGATGCACCCCCTGTCATGAGTAAAACCTTTGGGGTTATCCCTTGTTCAGCTAGGGTTTCTTTTGCCTCAATCACTGACTCCCTAAATGATTCAATCCAACTTTTCCCATCCAATTCCGTTAACGGTTGATTTAATATCTCCGTCATAACTGCTTTATTGACTTGGGGAATAAAATAAATCTGTTCGTTAATCGATTCAAAACCACGGGCAAAGGATTGGGGATGGCTGTAGACTTGTTCGTTAGAAAAATAATCTTCCTTGGCTTTACGGCTAGCCAATAGACAACGGGCTTTATGATGGGGATATTCCTCAAACACCCATTTTAATAATGCGGTATCTTCATAGTTCGCCACGGTTCGCTCAAAAATTGCTTTGTCAATTAGGAAAGCCCCTAACGTATTACTCCCAAAATCTAGGGGAATTTCATGTAAACTCTTGACTAACGTAAAATCGGTTGTGGAAGACCCAATATCAATAATCAGTACCGCCGATTTGAGCTTGTCATAATCCAGCTTCCCCGCTTCCTTTGCCTGCATAAACGCCGCCCGTGATTCTGGAACCACGCTGAGTCGGGTAATTCCAGCAGCTTTACAGATGGTTTGGTACTCTTGGCGATCGCGCTTTGACCATCCCGATGGACAACCAACGAAAAAATGACTCTTTTCTTCCCCTTCCAGTTGTTTGCTTTTTTGCAAAAGATTGTAGTAAGTTTCCAGAAAATGACGAATAGTCTTGCGGTAATTTAGATCGGCATTTGGTTTTTGTTTAAAGGCAATATCGAGTTGGGTTACACCCACTTGAATTAACGCTTGCTCCCCCACCAAATAACCTAAATCAGGATGCCAGCCTAGGGCTGTGACTTGAACTTTCTTATTATTCACCTCCAGCATTTCTGGGGGATCAATACTCTCCACTACCGCTTTAGCCACGGCTGTTTCACCGTGTCCTAAATCAAATCCAATGGTTTCTAAAACAGGCATATTATCGGGAAGAATAGAAGATAGGGGTGACGTGTTCAGGTTCAAAATACTCTCGGTTTGCTCAGGGTTTTGTCGGAACAATACATCATTCATAATTGATTATTTATTAAGGTTTCGGTTCAATTACCCGTCCCCGCCGCAATAAGCGATCGCCTTTCACTAAAGCCGGCGCGATTGTAATATACTCTTTAGCATTGGGGTTGATACTTGGCTCGAAGTCAAAATACTCCCGCTGACTCTTAACATCATCCGGTTGATAGAGTTTGGCTTCAATACCCTGCTCGATCAAAATTTGGGGTATAAGTTTAGTCAGTTCTAGCGCCATCTGGGGCTTTTCTAGAAAAGATGCGCCTATCAACCGTTGTAGCAGATTTAATAGTTCGGGTTGTTCCTCAATTGCATTCGCCTCTACGGTTTTCTTCCCATCTTGGGCTTGAGCAACTGCCAAATCAATGGTATTGAGAGCCTCCGCTAGGTTATCTAACAGGACTTGGCTATCGATTCGCAAGGAAAGCGCAGAGGCTGTTGATTCAAGGGCGTCTGTAGGGTTTTCTGGAGAACCTTTATCGAGTTGGGAGACAACCTCAAGCCCGACAAGCAACGCCATCAGCAAAATATCCAGCCACGCTCCGGGCGCATCGGAACTCAAGTTGAACAGGGAATCCAAGATACCGATACAGATAAGTCCCTGGAGAACTTTGAGAATTAGGCGTTTGGGAGACAACCGTCGCCCTGTTTGATCCTCTGACTCCGGTTCTGGGGTGGTAACCCGCATCGGATTGGTTGGATTCGCCGCCGCTAGAGTGGCGACAGACTGGCGCAGCGCATCCAGGAAAAAAGCCGCCAGACGCACCTGAGAAACGCTCAGTCCCCCAATATAAGTGCTTTCGAGAGTATTGAGTTGGTTTTGCACCAGCATCACCACCTGTTCTGGATTCGTCGTTTTATCGATCGCGCCTTGAAGTTCCTGTCGTTGTTTGCTAAAAAGCGTTAGTAGTGTGGTCATCGCCTATCTTGAGACTGTAGCACTGCTTCTAAGTGATAACCTATAGCAGTTCTTAGTTGTGTGGAATATACTCCCAAGCTTATCGTTGATGGTTCATCCTGCGTAAATCTCTGGCTTTGAACGATATTGTAGAGACGTTGCATGCAACGTCTCTACAATCAGAACCGAACAAAAGGTTATGAGAAAGGAGTGAATTTACTGGCGACGCCGTGACTGTTGTTTCTTGAAGATAGCGCCAAATCCTAAAGCCAAGCCGGAACCCAGAATGGTGAGGGGTTCGGGAACAGCACGGAAGGCATGGTTATCAGTTTCCAGGGCAATACTAACATCTGAACCTGTTTCGCTGAGTACAACTTTGTTAAACAATTGTCCATCAGCATTTGAACTTAAGAAACAACGACAGAATCACGACGCTTATCAGAATGGCGGATATGTTCCATCACCCAGAACCACCCTCCTCGCAGTAAACTAGCCATCGTTTCCGGGGAAAGACTTGCCCAGACATTAATCCCCGCACAGATACAAGCTAAGGCTAACAAGATGAACGTGGGCGCCATCACTACCCCAATCATCCACCATGTCCAAACATGGAGTACCATCACCCCAGCCGGAATATAGGCAAGTACAGCCGCTAGTCGCACCTGACGTTGAGAGCGCTGGAGTCCCGTCAAAATCATCGTCTGCAACGTAAGCAGTAAGTTAAGGGGAACTAACCCCGCACAAATCGCCACACAATGGGCGCGGGAGAATTCAAGTAAAAAAGTGAGATCAAACATGGAAATATTGCAATAGGTACTTATACTAGTTTATCCTGCTAGCCCTGGAGATACCTGTCCAGAAAGGATGACTAATACAACCAAGTCATAAGGCTTCTACAATCCAACATCCAAAAAAATGGAATAAACCAAAGCACAGTTGTACAATATGACGGTTGTATTGGGCGTATGCAGGCATTGATCGAGCGCTATACCTTGCCTGAAATGGGCGAACTCTGGACGGATACCTATAAATTCAAAACCTGGCTTCAGGTGGAAATTGCAGTTTGTGAGGCAAAAGCGGAATTGGGTGAGATTCCGGCGGATGCGGTTGAGGAAATTAAGGCGAAGGCAAATTTTGATGTCGATCGCATCTTGGAAATTGAGGCTCAAGTCCGCCATGATATGATCGCGTTTCTGACGAATGTGAATGAGTATGTGGGGGATGTGGGGCGCTACATCCACTTGGGATTAACCAGTTCTGATGTTTTAGATACTGCTTTAGCACTACAACTGGTTGCTAGTCTGAATCTGATTGTGGAATGTTTGGAGCAACTGATTCAAGCGATCCGCTATCAGGCGCAACAACATCGCTACACCGTGATGATTGGGCGATCGCATGGGATTCATGCTGAACCGATTACCTTTGGCTTTAAGCTAGCTGGGTGGTTGGCGGAAGTATTGCGACACCGCGATCGCTTGGTGAATTTGCGCCAACATATTGCCGTGGGTAAGATTTCTGGTGCGGTGGGAACCTACGCCAATACTGACCCTCGTGTGGAAGCGATCGCAACTCAGAAGCTGGGACTTGATCCGGATACGGCATCAACCCAGGTTATTTCACGCGATCGTCATGGTGAATTTGTCCAGCAGTTGGCGCTCTTAGGCGCTTCCCTGGAACGCTTTGCGGTAGAAATTCGCAACTTACAACGCACCGATGTCTTGGAAGTTGAAGAATTTTTTGCCAAAGGACAAAAAGGATCTTCGGCAATGCCTCATAAGCGTAACCCGATTCGTTCCGAACGCCTAAGCGGGATGGCGCGGATTCTGCGGGGTCATGCTGTCGCCGCGCTGGAGAATATAGCACTATGGCACGAACGCGATATTTCTCACTCCTCTGTGGAACGGGTTATCCTGCCAGACACTTGCATTTTGACCCACTTTATGATTCATGAAATGACTCATTTAGTCAAAAACTTATTGGTGTACCCGGAAAACATGAAGCGGAATCTCAATCGGTATGGGGGTGTCATCTTTAGTCAACGAGTCATGTTAACCCTGGTGGAAAAGGGAACCAGTCGAGAAGACGCCTACAGTATTGTTCAGTCTTGCGCTCATCAGGCATGGAATCAACCTGGGGGAAATTTTCGGGAACTCATTGCCCAAGATTCTCGTGTTCAGAGTCAGCTAACACCGGATGAAATTGAGGACTGTTTTAATCCCCAACATCATTTTCGCCATCTCGACGAGATTTATCAACGTTTAGGCATTTAATGTTCCAGACGTGCCATTATTCGTCTGTAGGGGCGGGTTTCACTACTATCGTTTCTTACCTCACAAAAGATGTAAATAAACCCGCCCCAACCGAGTGATAGTATGGAGTTTTTTGTCGAGGCGGGTTTAGGGCATTTTTTCATTGTCCTCATGTCTTTTTTCTGACCTTAAAGAGAAGTATTCAGTTCATTTTATATTTTAGATAACCTAGTAAAATAACAAATGAATTTGAGGGAAAATCACGTCAAACTTCGTATACCCACCCACCTAATACTTAAGGTGAATGGTACTAATTCAAGGAAAATGGCACGCTCCTTAAAGGTTTATAGTCAGCTAGGATTTTTAGCGCTAAAGCGCAACTACGAACCTAGCTTATGTCAGTGATATTTTCATCACGTCATAATTTGCTGTGCCACTTTTTTAATTTCTAGACTTAAAGGATGACTGGGAAAGCGGATACAAAAGACATCACCACTAGCGAGTTGAATCATTTCTTCCGATAAGGGTAAAATCCCCGCGACTTTAGCCTGATAGGTTTTCGTCATATCTTGCTCTAATGCCTTAAAATCTAGCGATTCATGGGCTTTATTCACCATCAGCAGTAGCTTAGGCACTTGCAACTTCCGCGCCACATCGACGGTGACAGCCGTTCCTTGAAAGTCCTGGCGGTCTGGACGTAGAATAATTAACAATACGTCAGAGATAGTGATAGACAGTAGGGTTTCTTCATTCAGACCGGGGTGAGTATCAATGAAGAGATAGTCTAGCTTTAAGGCTGAAATTAAGTCCTCAAAACCGTCAATTAACATATTGACATCGTACCCTTCTCGCAAAATCCGGGTAATCTCTCCCATGCGAATACTGGAGGGAATCAAATAGAGTTTACTATTGATTTTGCGGTTTTCTCCCAGGATAGAACTGACATCATACGCCGCATCTTCAATTTGACAGCGCCCCCATAAGTAATCATTGAGGGCGTTTTTCATTTTGTTCTCATCAAAGCCGAAAAGAACGTGAATTCCTGGAGACTGGATATCGGTATCAACAATACCGACTCGATATCCAGCTTTAGCGACAGTTGCGGCTAGATTGGCTGTGGAGTTTGATTTGCCAGTGCCACCACGGAATGAGTGGATAGACACAATTTCCGACATTTTATACCTCTAGGATGTCGATTAGTTTTGACCCAACGCTAGGCTCAGGGAACCTGGTGTTTGTGTAGGGGCGGGTTTTACTACTATCGTTTCTGATTAACCCAGATGTAACTAAACCCGCCCTAACCAATTTGTGTAGGGGCGGGTTTCACTATTATCGTTTCTGATTAACTCAGATGTGACTAAACCCGCCCGAACCGATTTGTGTAGGGGCGGGTTTTACTACTATCGTTTCTGATTAACCCAGATGTGACTAAACCCGCCCCGGCTAAGTTTTGAGTTGATCTATTTTAACTCGACTCGTTCACACCTTAGTGCGATCGGTTAAAATTTCGTATCCATCTGTTGTCACTAACACAGTATGCTCAAACTGAGCAGATAGGGCATTATCGACGGTTACGGCTGTCCAACGGTCAGATAAGATACGGGTAAACTTAGAACCTGCATTAATAATGGGTTCAATTGCCAGAGTCATCCCTTCCCGTAACTTAACATTGGCCATTTGCCGAGTGCGGAAGTGAAATACAGAGGGTTCTTCGTGCAAGTTGCGTCCCACGCCATGACCTGTGAAATCTTCCACCACAGTAAAACCATTAGCGTTCACATAATCTTCGATCGCGCCCGCAATGTCAATCAGGTAGTTCCCCGCTTTCACCTGTTCGATTCCTTTGTACAGCGATGCTTCTGCGACTTCGATTAACTTAGCGGCGTTGGGTTTAACATTACCCACGGCGATGGTAATACAGGAGTCGCCATGGAAGCCTTCATAGTAAGCCCCGGTGTCAACTTTCAGCACATCCCCCGCCCGAATCACCTTTTTCCGACTGGGAATTCCATGCACCACTTCGTTGTTGAGACAGGAACAGATTGAAGCTGGGAAGCCGTGGTATCCTTTAAAACTGGGGGTTGCTCCCATCTCGCGGATGCGTTTTTCCGCATAAACATCCAAATCCGCTGTCGTCATCCCCGGTTTAACCTGTTCAGTAATTTCTTTGAGAACAGTGGCGACTATTTTAGATGCCTGCCGCATAATGGTAAGTTCAGACTCGGATTTAATTTCTATACCCCGACGTTGTTTTTTCGGACGGGATTGCTGGGCGGGTTTGGAAAGCAGGTTACTAAGAATATTCATGTAAACGATGAAACCGAGAATGGGTGAGCTTGACTGGGAGATCCCCTTGCCTTCCCCTACACTGCGGGAAAGCCTGCTGGCAAAAGAGGGATTTTCAGGTTTCAATTCCCCGATGTTGCCGATTCAATGAGTTGATTTCGGCTGGGCAAGGGTGATCCGGCGACAAAGTTTTATCTTATCATTGATTATCCCGGCTTCAGCTTATTTGCCAGATATCGTGTTAATCAACCCTTTGAATTTGATAAACAGTCTACAACCCCACCTATAGGGACACAGCACTGGTGCCCCTACTCCAGACCCCTATCACCTCTGTGTCCTCTGTGTCTCTGTGGTTTGTCCGCGCTTTTTCTCCTGACTCAATAAATTATGGTTCAATCCTTACAAAAACCCATAACTTTCGCTGAATTCATCCACTGGAAGCCAGACAATAAACGCTATGAACTTCATGATGGAGCAATTGTTGAAATGCCCCAGCCTACCGGAGAACATGAAGACGTTGTGGGATTTTTAGCCGAAAAGCTGACATTAGAATATGTTCGCCTCAATCGTCCCTATTCTATTCCGAAAACAGCGCTGGTGAAATCAGCCTCAAGTGAATCGGCTTATTTGCCAGATATCTTATTAATCAACCGTTTGAACTTGAGCAACGAACCCTTGTGGAAAAAAGAATCGACTTTGACTCTGGGAGAATCGATCCCTTTAGTCATTGAAGTGGTTAGCCGTAATTGGCGGGATGATTACTACAAAAAATATGGAGAGTACGAAGGGATAGGAATTCCTGAGTATTGGATTGTCGATTATTTGGCTCTGGGTGGTCGTAAATTTATTGGTAATCCGAAACAACCAACGATTTCTATTTATCTTTTAGTCGATGGAGAATACCAAATTAGTCAATTTCGAGGCAATGACTCTATCCAGTCGGTTGCTTTTCCAGACTTAAATTTAACTGCTGAAGAAATATTTCAGTCAGTTAGTCGTTAGTTCAAGTAGGTTGGGTAGAGCGTAAACGAAACCCAATAGGTTAACCTTAGAGTTGGGTTACTCTCATAAATAAGGAATTTCTGAATTTTTCGAGTTAGAGACTGTTTTTTCCTCGCGCCATACATCTGAACCCGTCTCAACCATGAGAACTTGCGCCACTTACTGTATCAGTCAAGAAACCTGACGTTTCACCGGAAGTCTAGAAACCTATATCGGGGCGGGTTTAGTTATATCTGGGTGCAACCGAAAAGATAGTCGTCAAACCCGCCCCTACACACAGACGCGCCTTGTATCGAGGGTTGTGAAGGGTCAAAAATCAGGCTACCATAACCCTATTACAACCCAGCTAAGTTTAACCACATTCCTCTCAATCAAAAAACTCCGATAAAAAAGGATAAATAACCAATGACACCCGTTCAATCTCCCACGCCGAAATATAACGGCTTATACTGTCAATCTCCCGACGGGAATTCCCTAGTTTTTCCGCTCAAGCATACCGAGGTTGATGCTAAAATTGCTGGGAACCTGTCACGAGTCGAGATAACTCAGCGATTTGAGAACCCTTTCACCCAAGCGTTAGAAGCCGTTTATGTCTTCCCTTTACCCGATGAAGCCGCCGTGGATGACATGGAAATTAAAATCGGCGATCGCACGATTAAAGGAACCATTAAAAAACGCGAAGAAGCCCAACAGATTTACGAACAAGCCAAACAAGAAGGGCGCACAGCCGGATTACTCGAACAAGAACGCGATAATATCTTTACCCAATCCCTCGCCAATATCAAACCCGGTGAACAAATTGATGTCACGATTCGCTACACCAATAGCTTGAACTTTGAACAAGGGGACTATGAATTCGTCTTCCCCATGGTAGTGGGACCCCGATATATTCCGGGTACAGCTATTGATGATAGTGGCGATACCGATGAAGTCCCTGATGCATCGCGGATTACGCCGCCAATCGTACCCGAAGGAATGCGTTCTGCAGATGATATCGGCGTTACGGTGGAAATTGATGCAGGTGTACCGATTCAAAATGTCCATTCACCCTCTCATCAGTTGCAGATAGAAACTCAGGAAGAAATTATCCGGGTACAACTGCGCGGTGATGATACCATTCCCAATAAAGACTTAATCTTGAGATATCAAGTCGCCGGAGACAATACCCAAGCTACCGTCTTAACCCAATCTGATCAACGTGGCGGACATTTTGCCCTTTATTTTATCCCCGCCTTAGACTATCGCCCTGATGAAATTGTCCCCAAGGATATGGTGTTTCTCATGGACACATCCGGTTCCCAACAAGGCGCACCCTTGCACAAATGTCAAGAACTCATGCGACGCTTTATTAATGGGTTAAATCCTAACGATACATTCACGATTCTTGACTTTTCCCATACCGTCCGCCATTTATCCCAAACCCCCCTCGCCAATACACCCGAAAATCAAACATTGGCAATTAATTATATTAATCAATTACATGCCAGTGGCGCAACCGAAATGCTCAGTGGGATTCGGGCGGCGATTAATGTTCCAGCACCAGAGGGGCGGTTGCGAAGTGTGGTTTTGCTCAGCGATGGTTATATTGGCAATGAAACTCAAATTTTAGCCGAAGTGCAGCAGGAACTTAAACCCGGAAATCGTTTATATAGTTTCGGGGCGGGGAGTTCAGTTAACCGCTTTTTACTCAATCGCATTGCTGAAATTGGACGCGGAATTTGCCGGATTATTCGTCACGATGAACCGACGGAAAAAGTAGTGGAAAAGTTTTTCCGATCAATTAATAATCCCGTCTTAACGACAATTGAAATAAACTGGGAAGGGACAGGAGAATCCCCAGAGATTTACCCTACAGTCGCCCCCGATTTATTTGCCCAACAGCCTTTGGTGCTATTTGGACGAAAGCGCGATCGCATGGCGGGTGATTTACAGATTAATGGTACTACCGCAGACGGTGAACGCTATCAAAAGACATTTCACCTCAATTTTAGCGAAACCGGAAATCCAGCCATTGCTCAATTGTGGGGACGGGCGCGGATTAAAAACTTGATGAATCAAATGGTTACTTATGAAACCAAATCTGGGGTTGAGGCAGTAACGGATACGGCGTTAACCTATCAATTATTGTGCCAATATACGGCGTTTGTTGCCGTTAGTGATGATGTGCGGGTAGAACCGGGAAGCCAATCTGTTTCCATGAATGTTCCAGTGGAAATGGCAGAGGATGTTAGTTATCGAGGTGTTTTCGGTGGAACAGCATCTCGTCGTGCACTGTCAATTCAATCAAAACGACGACCCTATTCAGCCAGGAAGCCAAATAGGGTGCTTGAAAGTGCCTCTATTTCGGATGCCTTCACAGATGAAGATGGTTTTCAGTTGATTAAAAGTTATTTTTCTTCGATGCCAGAACAAGGAAATCCAAACCAAATTTTACCGACATCTCCATCCCAAGGAAGTGTAAGCAAAGGTATTAATGAAGTTCCGAAAAACTTAGGTCAAAAGCCTTCGTCTCCATCGGCGAAAAATACTCAGTTGGAAGTGGTTAGTGTCACCGGATTGGATCAAACTGAAACCCTATCTCTGACCCAATATTTGCAACGAGTGAATTTACCGTCTAATTTGAGTGGTGAAATCGTTTTCGAGTTTACTCTAAGCAAAGGGCGCGTCGGGCGGATTATGTTAGATGAGGAGGCTTCAACCTTGAAAATGGTAAAAGTAATTGAGTTAATTAAGCGAAATTTGATCAAGTGGCGTCCTTCTAAAGCGGTTAATAGCACTGTGGTGTTAAGGCTACGGATTCAGTCGTAAGATTTAGCTGAATTTTCATTTTCCGTCAGCCTCAGCATCCGCCAAGAACTCAAGTTCTTGGCTTATAGCTCAAGTCCATTAAAATGGACTAAAACTAAGATATTGCACCTATTAAGTTTTAGCTGAATAATCTTGCTTCGGAAGTCGCACAAATTTTTTCGGATGATACAATCTAAACAAGATCAGACATATATACCGACTCATATCAAATCCGGTTGAGTATTATTCCAACTTTAAGAATTTATCCAACGCCATCACCATAGCGGGGGGCCAACGGCGGATATTTTTCACCCAATCGATGTCTTTATAGCGCTGATCTAACCCAATAGCAGCAACCCAATTACTCTCGGCTTCCCCCGGATTCCCACTAACCCATAAGGCGGCGGTGAGTGCAGCCCGGACATCGGGAAATTGGGGATATTTGCGGATCAGCTTGCGGAATTCTAAGATTGCTTCTTTTTCCTCACCAATTTGATAGAGGGCGAGGGCGTGGTTAGCCCGGGCGAAGGCAAAATTAGGGGATAAATCAATGGCTTTCTGGTAATATGCGATCGCGGCTTCCCATTCTCCCTTTCCCGCGTTAGCGTTTCCTAGGTTATTGTACGCCATCGCGTCATCGGGGTTAATCTGCAATACTCGCTGATAATCTGCGATCGCATGATTCCATTCTCCTTGTCCTTCATAAGCTGTACCCCGGTTCAAATAAGGATCGGCGGCGTCGGGCGCTAACTGAATCGATTGATTAAAATCTGCGATCGCTTCGTCTAATTTATTCTGACTGACTCTGGTATTTCCCCGATTACTCCAGCCTACAGGATTATCGGGTAACAGTTCAATCAGTTGCGTCCAATACTCTTCAGCCATGGTGAACTCACCGAGTTCTGTCGCCGTAAACGCTTTTTGCCGTAATTCGTTGAGCCGCTCAATCTGAGCCTGGGTTAAATCAGGGATTTGGGCTTGTGCCATCACCGATGGCGTTATCCACAATCCAGAGCATACCAGCACTAGCACTGTACCGAATAAACTGACAATCCAACGTTTCATGAGAATGTTCAAATCACAGGGGCTATTAGATCACTGTACAAGCAATCTGCTTCCTTGTACCCAGAGTACCGGAAAGATATCTTAAACTATTTGAATAGTAGGTGGGGTGTCGGGTGTGGTTGTCAATATCTTTATTGATTTCTCACGCACTCTTCACAAACACGCTACTGAAACGGTTCGCCGCCTCTGTAAAAAGGAACATACCCCAATAAACTGATAGTCTTTCTCAACAAACCCTGATCATCTGAAGACTATATCCCTAAGGGGAATTGGGTAAATCGAATTGAGAAAATGCGAATGAGTTATCAAGAAATCCGCTGGTGGACAATCGCTGTGTTAGAGATTGCTATACTGGTGAGTTCGCCGTTCTTAATCCGTATATTTTCCCACTTGCCATAATTTTGACGCCAAATAACCATCGGGTAGAATCTGGGCGAGGACAGGGTAATAAGAGATAGAGAGAAATGTGGCGTTGGGATGCCTTCACTCCTCAAGTCAATCGAGGGGGTTCGATACCCCGGAAATTGACATTTACCACTTAAAATAGATGTGGTAGAATCTAATTATGCTTCTCAACTACACCTACCGAATTAAGCCCGATCAACAACAAACCCAACTCCTCGATGAGTGGTTGGAAACGTTGCGGGTGTCCTACAATTACGCTTTGAGAGAACTCAAGGATTGGATAGCTTCTAGAAAGTGTCCAATAGATAGGTGTAGCTTGGAGTCTGAGTACATCATGAGTGCGGATTACCCTTTTCCCAGCTACCACCAGCAACAAAACAATCTGCCTAAAGCTAAAAAGGAATTCCCGCGACTTAAATCAGTTCCCTCTCAAGTTTTGCAAACCAACATTAGAAGGCTGCATGACGCTTGGGACTTCTTTAGACAAAGAGGGTATGGTTTCCCTCGCTTCAAGAAAGTGGGACATAAAAAGTCGCTGCTATTCCCGCAATTCAAGAGTAACCCAATAACAGGCTGGCATATCCAACTCCCGAAGTTAGGGAAGGTGGAAATTAATTTGCATCGCCCTGTTCCTGATGGCTTTATAGTCAAACAAGTACGGGTTGTTAAAAAGGCAATGGGATGGTTTGTTGTGATCACTTTGTACTCAGACATTGAGATTCCAAAAACCTTCCCTCATGGTCATGCTATTGGGGTTGACGTGGGACTGCTCTGTTACCTGGCAACCAGTGACGGCTTTGTTGAGCCTGGGCGCAAATTCTTCAAAACCGAACACCGTCGGCTGAAAGTGCTACAACGTCGGTTGGCAAAGAAACAAAAGCGCTCTAAAAATTATGAGAAAGCCAGGATAAAGGTAGAGAAACAGTATAACCACATCGCTTTTAAACGGAAGGATTATCAATTTAAGCTTGCTCATAAACTTTGTGATATAGCGGATACTATCTTTGTTGAAGATATTGATTTCCGCATTATGGCAAAGGGTTTTTTAGGCAAGCATACAATTGACGCAGGTTTTGGTCAATTTCGCTCTATTCTTAAGTTTGTCGGCAACAAACGAGGGGTATTTGTTGGAGAAGTAGACCATCGGGGAACTTCTCAAACTTGCCCAAATTGCCGAGTTGAGGTTAGGAAGGAACTCTCAGACCGAATTCATTACTGTCCTGAGTGCCGTTATGAAGTAGATAGAGATATCGCTTCTGCTCAAGAAATTTGTAATCGTGGAATCGAAACGTATCCAGGGACTCTGGAGAAGCAAGAAATTGGCTCTCAAGTCGAGGTGTCGGGGGCTATGTGCCTAGATAACTGGCGTAGGGGAGCAATGCCCAATTGTGAGGTTGGGAAGCCGACGATGTAATCTTTGATTCATCGTCGGAGGATGTCACTCACTATGAACGAACGGAATGAAACATGGCGTTCTGGGTGAGCTAGGCAATAAACTGTTCGGCATTTAAACCTGAATGTCAAGAATTGCTCTCATCCTTGGTGTGCGAGCATCTTGCTCGCTACTAATACCCAATTTAAATGCATGACAGCTTAACCAACCAATTTTAGATTTTAGCCTTTTGCATGAACTAAAATCTAAAATTTATTGTTCAACAGAGCCATCAGCTTACCAGCTTAATCCCTTTCACATCAGCATCCATTAGGTAGACTTTACTTAACTTTGCCCCTCTCAAGTCAGCACCTCTGAGGTTCACTCGGCTCAATTTGACCCCCCTCAAATCAGTAGCTCTTAAGTCAGCATCCGTCAAATCAGCACCTTTAAGATCTGCATTTCTCAAATCTGCACCCCTGAGATCCGCACCGATTAAATCAGCCGCTAGCAAGTCAGCACCACTTAGCTGAGCGCGGGTCAATTTCGCATAGCTGAGGTTGGCTAAGCTGAGGTCTGCACCATTGAGATTAGCACCCTGAAGGTTTGCTTCACTTAAATCAGCACCACTTAGGTCAGTTCCTTCTAGGATAGCACCTCTAAGGTTAGCCCCCACTAGATCCTTACCACTTAGGTCTTTGCCACTTAGATTAATATTCACAAGCTTTTTCGTTGTTTTGTTATACACGGCTTGTCTTTAATTGTTATTCATCCTTAGGTGTATATTTCATCAGCCATCTGTCGTAAATGGTCTCAGTAAAATTGCTGAATATTTTGGATCTGGGGTGAATTGGGTGGCTGAAGATAACTTTTTATAATCACATTAATCAGGAGAGAGTCGCCAGCTTAGCGGTCATTCAGACGGCTGATCACTAATCGAGACATCTTTGATTTTACGTGACTCCAACCAAATTGAAACTCCTATCCAAGCAATCACCAACAGCAGTACTGCGATGCCGAATTTCGCCATCCAAGAGACCAAAGTTTCTAGGGGAATAATCCGTCCGACAAAGAAGGATAAACTAACCATTACGGATGCCCACACAGCAGCCCCCGCTAGGTTACACAAGATAAATTGAGAGTAGGGCATTTCTGCAATTCCTGCCATGGGTCCGGCAAAAATGCGTAGGAGTGCCACAAACCGCCCAAAAAACACCGCTCTAGCGGCATTTTCACTAAATTGCCGCTTGACTTCTACAAGCTGGGGTTCTGGAATGCGAAAGAAACCTCCTAATCGCAATAAGAATGACCAACCCCCTATTTTGCCAATCCAATACCCACAATTATCACCCAGGACGGCTCCAGTAATGGCACTTGCCAGTACAAACCAATAATTGAGTTCACCACTTCCCGCTAAGAAACCACCCACCAGGGTAATGGTTTCGCCAGGGAGGGGAACTCCAGTATTTTCCAAGGCAATACCCGAGAAAATGACCCAATAGCCGTACTCATGTGCCAGTTCCTGGATTGTCTCCAGTGATAATAGCTCAAAAGACATCCAGTAAACCCTTTACAAAAATTTATCCCTTATCACATTTTGACGTAATCTGGCAAATTATGTCAACTCGAACAGGGCTTACGCACTCAGGCTGTCGGGTGTCGCCTTGGTAGGTGCGTTAGCCAAGCATAACGCACCCTACCCAAAAGCGAAGTTGTTTTGATACAACTGCTTAAGTTGGCACCAACTCACCCGGACGCAGTTTTGCCCATTTGCCCTTTTCTTCCTTAAAGCTGTTACATCCGACTACATCCCATTCCATCTCCACAAAATCCTCTTGAGGACGGATATTGACATTGATGGTTGGTTCAATCGGCTCAAAATCTGGCATTTCCGTCAGATGGGGTTGCTCATGCTGGGTTTCCACCGCATTATAGGTGGTGCATCGGTCTACATAGTGGCAGTTAACGCAAATACACATTGCCCAAACTCCAAGTCCTTTTTGTTAGCCTAACTCAGACAAGCCATAGATTGACCACTATTTAGAGTGATTTTTTGATTTGTCTGATGTCTTATGTCCTTTGTCCGCCAGTATTCGTTACAGCTTCCCTCCGACGAGAGAAGAGGAGTAAACTACCCGACGCTGACGCTATCGCGTACAGTGCGGGCTTTCAAGAGCCCTCCAATTGTCTCGCAAGACAACCAGGAGCCTTCAGGGCGGTTTACAAGCGCCCCGATTGCTTTAATGTTCATCGCACCGTTGAAATCTGCGTCACCATGCCAGCCGCAATGACCACACTTAAACCGCTTGCCGCTGCGATAGGACTTATCGGGGTCAGGGTGAATGTGCAGGCACTGGTGACAGGTTTGGGACGTATAGCGAGGATTGACGGTGACAACTTTCACGCCAGCACCCAAGGCTTTGTACCCGATGAACAGCCTCAGTTGATGGAATGCCCAACTATTACTGCGTCTGCGTTCTGTTTTGTTTCGCGGTTGCTGGTTGGTGCGTTCCCGAATTCCCGTCAAATCTTCCAGAGCAATACTGGCTCCAATACTTTTTGCGGTTTCAACGATGCGTCTAGAAACATTGTGATTGACCCAACTCTGGAAACGACGCTCACGACCAGACAACCGTTGCAGCAGTTGACGGCATCTCCGTCTCGAACTGCGTGTGCCCTTACTGGCTTTGTGCTGGAGCTTGGCTCTCAAGTTGGCAAAGTGGTCACGAACTTTGGTTATGTCTTGCCCATCCCAGTGTTGACCTTCCGATGTGTGTGCAATATCTGTGCGTCCCAAGTCCACACCCAAAACCTCATCCCCATCTTGCGGCTCTGGCGGTTCCGACTCCAGGCAAATTTGGATGTAGTAGGAACCGTCTTGCCGTTTTACTAGGGTTGCCGATTTTGGGTTAGCCCCTGCCAACATCCCTCGCTGATAGTTGCCAATTGCCAATTCAAAACGCTCACGACCCTCAACGGTGGTGAGCGAAACTGTCCAGTCCTTCTGCCGAAACGAGAAGATTCGAGCGTCATAGGTAACAAAGCCAGCCTTGAAGACCTTGACCGGACGATTCTTTTGTTTGGCAACCTTGCGAGAACCTGCTACTCTCCTGCATACCTGCTGCGCCAAATTGCTCGACAAGCCAAATCGGGCGCGAACTTCGTAGTAGCACAGCGATTGCAGCTTCACTGCATTGACTATCTTCTCCGGCGTGTTCTGGTTAACCCAGTTCAACGCCTGCACAAACGCATCCAGCGTTGCATCCAGTTTCACGGGTTGCAACTCAGATACCTTGAGCTTACAGGAGATAGTCAGGACTTGATTCATAGCCCTATTGTATCTCATCAGAAAGAGGCTGTCTGTATGTCCGATAGATTATTGTCCGGCTCCGTTCCTACGCCGGACTCGCATTCCTCCCGACGCTCGGCTTCGCCAGAGCGCGGGGTTCCTGCTGTTTTAGCTGAAATTTGTATAAGGTGTGGAGCTTGAGGCAGCTTTATACATTAAGATGGACTCGTACATGTAAGACCTGTGAAGGCAATGGGATACCGTAGGACAGACGGGAATTTAAGCTTGAGGAGTGAGTTGAAAAGGCTCAAGTATGCTCTGTAAGACCAAAGGTGAACCGATTCATTAGTGAAGCGAGTAACCAGAGGCGAAATCAGCCCAAGAATCACCCGCGTTTTAACCGGGTGAGTGTTAAGATGAACTCTGACTTATCTGTTCTGTCTCCTGAAACCTTTCCCTTCAGCTTAGAGTGGTTATCACCTCAAGCCTGTTTAGTCGGTGGGGCGGTACGAGATGCGTTGCTGGGACGACAGGCTGACTATTTGGACTTGGACTTTGTTGTTCCAACTGACGCGGTGACAATCGCACGAGAGCTGGCAAGTCATTATCAAGCTGGGTTTGTGGTGCTAGATGAGGCGCGACAGATTGCCAGAGTCGTTTTTGATACCGCAACCGTTGATATCGCTCAACAGGAAGGAGAAAGCCTAGAGACTGACCTGTATCGACGTGATTTTACCATTAATGCGATCGCGTATAATCCGCAGAGCCGCCAAATCATTGACCCCTTGCAGGGTGTAGCCGATTGCCGTGCAGGGATTATCCGCATGGTATCCCCGGCGAATCTCCAGGATGATCCCTTACGATTACTTCGAGCCTATCGCCAAGCTGCTCAACTGGGTTTTACGATAGAACCGACGACTCAATCCACAATTCGCCAATTTGCTCCCTTACTGGCAAAAATGGCAGCCGAACGGGTACAGGTAGAGTTGAACTATCTACTCCAATCTCCACAAGGAACACCTTGGCTTACCGCCGCTTGGCAGGATCAATTACTTCACCACTGGTTCAGTCATGGGAATACTGAGAATTTAGCCCAAATCGCGGCAACTGACAACGCCGCGAGTGTTCTGGCTCAAAGGTGGCACAGATTAGGCAGCCAACTGGAAACCCGAGTCAGTAGCAAGTCCTTATCTTGGCTGAGTTTAGCCAAATTGACAAACCTGTTACCCTCTACGGTTGCAGCAGCCGAAGCCCAACTTTTACGGTTAAAGTATAGCCGCGCCGAAATTCGGGCGGTGCTAATTATGATTCAATACTTACCCCAACTTTTATCTCACGTTACCTCGCCAATGACCTTAAGACATCAGTATTTTTTCTTTCAAAGTGTCGGGTCAGTTTTCCCAGCTTTAGCCGTTCTAGCCGTCGCCGCAGGACTATCTGTTGATCAAATAGCTCCCTTGATTAATCGTTATCTAACCCCTGAGGATCAAGTAGCTCATCCGACTCCGTTAGTAACCGGTCATGATTTGATGCAACAGTTGCAGTTACCGCCTAGTCCTCAAATTGGACAGTTACTCACACAGATTCAAATCGCCAGGATTGAAGGCAAGGTTTCAACTCGTGACGAGGCGTTAGCATTTGCCACCCAGTTGATAACTTAGAACGAGTCGGGGCAATTCATGAATTGCCCCGAAAGCTAGCTAACTGACTAACTTTAAACCGTGACGCCGTTGGCTATCCTCCTCAACGCTACTCGTAACAGCCTGCTGATTTGACTGTAATGCCTGTCGCATGTAGATAATCTGTGCCATCATTTGTTCGAGTTGATGGTCAATTTTCTCGACTTCTGAGGTTGTTGTTGATAATGACGGTTGTGCATTCTGGGCTGGGGTATTACCGAAGACGGCTTGAGCTGACGCTAACGATGCGGCGAGTGCTTGCATCGAGTTGGCTTGAGCCGAGGTAATCGATGCTTCATTAATCACCTGCGGTTCCACTTGCGGTTGCGCCTCAGTCACATCCACTGATGCTGAATCTGCTGTCGGCGATACCTGTTGCTCTAATCGGGTTTGCAAAGACACTTCTGTCTCTGGGGCTTCTGATTCGAGAGACAGAAGTGTCTGAATGTCTGGGAGGGGCGTTGTACTGGTCGATTGGGTTGTCTGTTTATCCAACCAGTTTTGTAGCCCAGAAGCATCCAACTGGGATTGTGAGCTTCTGATTTTGTCTAGCAGTTTTTGCTTGTCTTCTAGATTTTGGGCTAAGTTTGCCAGTTTTTGTTCAACTTCAGCCGATTTCCGGGAAGACTTTTGCCACCCCATCATCGCCACACTCGTTAGTCCTACGCCTGCGCTTAGTAAACCTGCCACTCCTAGATATTGAGGTGCAAATTCTTTCAATTCGCCAAAAAAAATCGGTTCTTCTTGAACTTGAATTGTCACGGGCTTGGAGCCGAACAGATTGAGGGGTAGGGTCAAGGCGGCAAATACGGTTGCTGAAATTGCCACGGGTGTGAGAATGAATTTTAGGGCAGTCGCACTGGTCGTCATTGGTAGTTCCCTCTAAAAATTACCTGCGTTTGTTGTGATACTCCTGGAGTATCAACCGTATTCAACGGTTTTGCAGATTACCCCTGTCTGTGAATAGACGGCTTCAACAAGGAGTATAAACTTGTAGCGCACCTGATTTAAAGAGCTATTCATTGGAACCGTCTAAAATTCACCTGATAGATGAAGGTTGTCTGTCTTTAACTGAGTTTGCTCTTTCTTTTATTTAATTTAATCTAAATTTCGACGATTGTATATAAAGCTTTCATGAAGAATTTGATCAGAGGATAAATACCTAATGAATTTATTTATCAGGAGAGAAAAATTTATATATTCTTTCTCCTTGAAAATCCGTCGTTTTTTGCCAATTTATGGCTGATGAGTGATGACGTGATCGGGCAAGGAAAGTTGCCGCAATTGTTGATTAATATTAAGCGCTGCGGCGAATCCCGACTTCATGGCGCTTTCAATTAAATTATTCCCACACCAATCGCCACAACAGACCAGGGGTAAAGGTGCTGTTGTCACAAGGCAATCTTGATGGGCGGGAGTTCGGGGAAAGGCATAGCGCCAGCGATGCACTTGGAACCAATCCGGGGACTTGAGCCAAGGAACGAGTAATTGAGCCGCATGAGCAAGTAATTGTTGACCCGCCTCTTGTAAATCGGGAGCATCTAGATAATGTTGAGCAAACTTAGCTGTACTATGAAGAACATAAATCGGTGAAGTTGCATCAGAACGTTTGCTGCTGTCTAAACCAATCCAGGCTAAATTATCATCTGGAGAACATTTGATCGAGTATGACTTTAATGAGGGTTGTTGGGGGTTCGCATAACCCGCCATGACACTGAGACAGGGGTCAAATTTAACTGCCTGTAGACTTTCTATTAAATTTGAGGAGAACACCCTCTGATCCAAGGGTTCGAGCAATGTTAAGGCTTGGGGGGCGGGAATCGCCATAACGACGGCAGATGCGGTCAACTCGTTGTGTGTCTCGTCAGGTGTATGGTAGGTAATATGCCAGGTTTGTTCAGGGGTAGGCGCGATCGCATAGACACGACAGGAGAACCAGATATCTAAACCCTGAGCCAAATATTTAGCAACGGCGGTGATTCCGTTGGGGGCGATATAGCGAGGAGATGGGTATTCAGACTCATCTTGATTATCCCCCCAGAGGTGAAGGATGCCGCGATCGCACAATGTCTGAATCAGTTGCTGTGATAACTTGCCCTTAGCCAAGAGAAACGGTACACCATGATCAACCGGAGTTCCCTGAATGCGTCGAGTCGCCACTCGCCCACCAACGCCACGAGACTTTTCTAACACAACGACTCGATACCCAGCTTGGTACAATTGTTGAGCGCAGATTAGTCCTGCCATACCTGCACCGATAATCGCAATATCAAACACTACAGATTCTCCTGTCCGGTTGAAGTTAAGTATACAGGTAGAATAGAGAGCAGTAGGGTTTATAGGGGTTGGAGGGTAGACCATTGGATGAACTCAGAAGCGCCTTAGAACTGGCAACGGAAGACGAATTACAGCAACTGACACAAATTTTGTTCCGTCGTCAGTTTAATCCTCTAGACTATATTCAAACTCCTGAACCCATCGAGGTTCAAAGTCAAGATCGGCAGGCGTGGTTGGATGCTCTAGAGCAACGGTTTCGCTTTTTAGCCGCCGATGGGGTGACGGTACTTAAGGGACGCACGAAGGACTTTACGTACCGACAAGCGCTGATTCAGGTTTGCCGTTACCTGAAGATCCCTTATTCAAAAAAACTATCAACCACGGATATCGAGGAAGAAATATTTCTTAACCTGATGAGTCGCGCCTGGAAAAAATTACCTCCCGCTGAACAAAAATCGATTACTGTGCAGGTAAAGCGCTCATTAGCTCAGTCGAATCAATCCCAACCCTTACCGGCGCATATCCAGCACAATCCGATGGATTTGTTGATTAAGGGCGGTTCGGCGTTAGCCGTGTCTTCTGTTGTTAAGCCGATTATTCTTAAACAGGTGGCGCGTCAGTTTGCTATCCATTTTGCCCGGTATCAAGTGGCAAAACAAGCAGCGGTTCAGGGGGGTGCAGCAGCGGCGACTCAGTTTCAGAATTATCTGGTGCTGCAAACGGCGAAGCGGGGAATGGCAGCGAATGCAGCGCGTTATGGGGCAACTCGCACCTTATTTGCCTTCGTCGGACCGGTATTGTGGGGCTATTTTTTTGCCGACTTAGGCTGGCGTGCGATCGCGACAAATTACGGTCGGATTATCCCAACTATCTTAGCGTTAGCACAAATTCGCCTGCTGCGGAGCGAATGTTGGGAACCCGTTTAGCTTAGCCTCGTTCCCAGGCTCTGCCTCCCATTTCATAGTTAGCCATTCTCCAGGGAGTGAATGCTAACCTCTTGACAGAAGCGGATTTTACCATCATCAGTTAGAAAATCGGCGTCGTCAAAAAACGATAGTAGGGGCGTATTGACGTGCATTGGTGTCAACTTAAGTCACAACCCTTACCCATTCTCGTTTCCAGCTTTAGGGTGGAAATGCTCCTTAAGCGGCTGGAGCCGCTTGTCAAAGGAGGCGGAGCCTCAAGAGAGGCATTCTCAGGCTATGCCTGGAAACGAGAGCCGGGAAAAACCACAGCCCTTAAGCTATGGCGATTAGAAATCACGGCTATACAAACAAAGTCCGCCTACGCGGACTAACGAAAAGCTAAGTTTTGAAACCCGCGAAGGCGGGTTTCGTTTGTGTAGAGTTGTGTCTACAATTTTGCTACAGTAAGCTTATTTGGCTGTCTGCCCTCTGGCTTGTGTTGGAAAAAATCGATAAATATCTATTCACTCGCCACCCGCAACCCCGCTTGCAGGGCGCTTGGAATTGCGCCCAAATCGGATTTTTTATCTTTCCCTGGTTTCCCGCTGTGGGGGCTGTGGGTGTGGGTTTTGCCTTAATCGGAACCTGGTGGCAAGATTATCGCCGGATTATTCGGCGTCCTCTAAACTGGGGACTGGGAATCTTGAGTCTTTGGCTAATTTTCAGCGCGACGCAAGCCTATAACCCCACGGAAGCATTCCTCGGTTTAGCCAATTTCCTGCCATTCTTGGCTTTTTTTGCCGCATTCAGTGCCTTAATTCAAACACCAGCCCAGCTACGGCGTCTCGCCTGGATTCTGGTGATTCCTTCTGTACTGGTTGTCATCCTCGGCTTCGGGCAGTTATTTCTCGGTTGGGCGCATCCGCCCCAGTTTCCCGCCTTGTTGGGTTGGGTATTAGAAGCCCAAGGAAATCCACCGGGGCGCATGGCTTCGGTATTCATGTACGCTAATATCCTGGCGGCTTATCTGCAAATTGTCTTTACTTTAGGATTAGGGCTCTGGATTGAGACGTTTCAAGCTTGGCGACAGCAGAGAGCTGGGGGAGCTGGGGAAGCAGGCGGTGTAGGGGCGGGTTTGACGGATAACTTATGGCGCCAAACCGATAACTTAACTAAACCCGCCCTTCTGGGGGAAGCAGGGAGAGTTCTCTTATTTTTAACTGGGGTGGAAATTGCTAATGCGATCGCGCTTATCCTCACTCATTCCCGAAATGCTTGGGGTGGGGTGATTGTCGCGAGTCTGGCTTTTGCACTTTACCAAGGCTGGCGCCTCTTAGTGGGGATAGTCGTCGCTGCGGCTGTCGCTGTACCATCAGCGGCGTTTGGTCCCTCACCCTTACGGGAAAGGTTGCGAATGATTGTTCCGGCTTACTTTTGGGCGCGACTCACCGATCAGCTTCATCCCGATCGCCCCGTGGCGTTGATGCGGATAACCCAATGGCGCTTTGCTTTGTCCCTGACTCAGCAGCGCCCTTGGACTGGTTGGGGATTGCGGAATTTCACGCTACTTTACGAACAGCAGATGGATCTGTGGCTAGGTCATCCCCATAATCTTATCCTGATGTTGACGGCTGAAGCGGGTATTCCGGCTACAATCCTATTTTGTGGCTTAGTTGGCTGGATTTTCGGGCAAGGCGTTCTCTGGATCAACAAAGCGCGATCGCTCTCAAGTGGCGATCGATTAATCGTCTTTAGTTATTTAGTCGCATTCGGTGGCTGTATCCTATTCAATATGCTGGATGTCACGCTCTTTGACCTACGGGTGAATACCTTAGGATGGCTACTTCTATCCGCGATCGCTGGGGTGACGGCTTACAGAAGTCATCAAAACAAAGGCTATTCATCCGTACAGACGTAGTACACAAAAGACAAGGGAATTCATTATTCAACCTACAGTTTTTCCAAATAAGTTAACAAGTCTGCCATTTCCTGAGGACTAGGCTGGAACTTTGGCATCGGGGGGGTTTGACCACTAATCACCTGCTCAATCAAACCACTCGGCGATCGGTGTTTAGAAATATGCTGTAAGCTAGGTCCTACCTTGCCATCAGCTTGCATACCATGACAATCTGCACAGTTGATTTCAAAAATAGCCTGTCCTCGAACTGGATCACCGTTGAGGGACAAAACTTTCTGCATATAAGGATCGGAAACTTGCAGCATCTGAAATCCGAAGATACTGATGCCGATCACGAACAGTAGCGCGAGTACCACCATGGTAATCCGCCGAACTAAGACTTGAGGTTGGTCAAGCTGGTTCTCCAAGGGATCTCCTGCCAAGTTGAGAATTTCTGAACAAAGTTAAACTGGACTTACACTGCAACACAGGTAGAGTTACCCAGGAGGGTAATAGTGTAACAGATTGGAAAGAAGTATGTCGATTAATAAACATAGCTTAAAATTTACAGACTAAGTAAGCAAGTTGGAATCATGGATGTAGTGCAGCCAGCAATCTGGAAGTGGCTGATTCCTGGTCTTGCTGGTATTGAGTAGCAATTGGGTCATCTCACCTAGTAGGATGAGAAACAAGTAAAAAAACTTAGTCTTTGGAGAACGATCATGATCGAACCACTGCTGTCGGGAATTGTTCTCGGCTTAATCCCTGTGACTTTGGCTGGATTATTTGTCGCCGCCTACCTCCAATATAAGCGGGGGAACGAATTGGGATTATAATCAACAACACTCCCAGCCCTTGGGTTAGGGGTTGGAGAGGTGGGGGAGATGGGGGAGATGGGGGAGTTAACTCACGCGCCATGCCCTCGAAAGTCGTCAAGGGTCAAAACTCTCATCCTTCCCCCTGAGACGGTAAAAAGCTAAGGCTGTGTTACCGTAGACTTTCTGGCGACAAATTTCTAGGGGGGTAATGGGTTGAGGTGTCCAGTAGTTAGGGCTATATTCCACCGCTAATTCACCTTGATCCGCCAAGAGTTGATAATGGGCGATCGCTTCTAGAACCGGATTGTACAAATCACTGGCATAAGGGGGATCAAAATAAATCCGGTCAAATTGCTGATCAGCCAGGGTTTTTAATCGCCCCACCACATTTCCCCGCACCACCTGGAAAGTTTGCTCAGGCTGAGCAACGTACTGCCAATTCTGTTGCATAATAGAACAGGCTTTGCCCTTTATGTCAATCCCCACCACTAAAGATGCGCCGCGACAGAGGGCTTCAGCGCCCATAGCACCTGTACCCGCACAGAGATCCAGCCAACGACATTGTGCGATCGCACCTTGCCAGATATTAAATACCGCCTCCCGTACCCGTGCGGGTGTCGGGCGGGTTTCTAGTCCAGGTAAAGTTTTTAGCTGTCGGTTTCCATAAATTCTCATGAATCATACCACGTTCGGTAATATCAGTTGTGTATAGAAGGGTAACTTTTTGTCCCCATAACTATGGGCATGATAGACGAAGGACCCAAACTGATATGATATTAGTGATTATACTCTTAAGCTGAATGGCACACTCCTGCCAGGCTGGTGGGCAGTGTCCACCCTACGGTATTTATAAATCATGCAGTCCTACGAAATTGAAACTTCTCCCTGGTGGGTGCAACGCTGGATAGACTTACTCAATTCCTATCGCTTTAAAAAGCGTTTGGAACGCGCCCGCAAATACGCCAAAGAAGGCAATGTCCTCAGTATTGAGTTTGAAGGTCCTCAGGTGTTGGCACGGGTACAAGGAACAGAACCCGATCCCTATCAAGTTTCTCTATCAATTGACCCGTTTACCGATGAAGACTGGGGTTATGTGGTGGAAACTATGGCGCAAGAATGTATTTATTCGGCTCAATTATTAGCCGGAGAAATGCCGGAAAATATTGAACAGGTGTTCACCGCTAATGGGTTGAGTTTATTTCCATTCACCCTTTCGGATATTCATTCAAAATGTAGTTGCCCTGATCCGCAAAACCCCTGTAAACATATTGGTGCAATTTACTATCAATTAGGCGATCGATTTAGTGAAGATCCCTTTGTATTATTCCAGTTACGGGGACGCACTAAAGCGCAAATTCTGGATGATTTGCGTCGCTTACGCAGTACGGGGGGTGTAGAACTAAAACCTGAGGAGAAAGCAGAGGTTGAGTCCAAATCAAGTCAATCAGAGGTTAAATCCAGTCGATTAGATGATAATCAGCAAAATGAAGGAAAACCAGCCGTTTCTGTTCCAGTTAAACTTGAGCAATTTTGGCAATACGAAGAACCTCTTGATCCCTCTCTGGTTGTAATTACTCCTCCTCCAGACAATCGCACTGTATTGGATGTTTTAGGGGCGCTCCCCTTAGCAGCGGCTGATAGTCGTGTCATGCAATATTTTCGGGAAGTTTATCAACTGGTTAGTCAACAGGCGATGATGTCCGCATTGAATCGGGAAACCTAATATTTTGGTTTTAGGTGAGTTAGTTGTGCAATTAGGAAAAACCATGTATGTTAGGTGCAATTACTGGAGATATTGTTGGCTCAATTTATGAAGGACACAGTATCAAAACTAAAAATTTTGATCTGTTTAATCCGAGGCGTTATTTTACCGATGACACTGTACTCACTATTGCCGTAGCTGATACCCTTCTCACATCAGGAAAGTACGCCGAGAAACTCAAGGAATACTGCCGATTGTATCCGAATGCCGGATATGGTAAGAATTTTAAGGCGTGGGGAATGTCGGATAAGGTTGAACCTTACAATAGTTGGGGTAATGGTTCAGCCATGCGAGTTAGTCCGATTGGTTTTGCCTTTGATGATCTCGATACTGTGTTACAGGAAGCTAAACGCAGTGCTGAGGTGACTCATAATCATCCTGAAGGGATTAAAGGCGCACAAGCCACAGCCTCTGCTATTTTTTTAGCACGCACAGGTCATAGTAAGGTAGAGATAAAGTCTTATGTTGAAACCACATTTGACTATGACTTGAATCGTCAGATTGAGCAGCTAGAACCTGCAACGGTTTCTTGTCAGGGTTCTATCCCTCAAGCAATGATTGCTTTTCTGGAATCAACTGATTTTGAAGATGCCATTCGGAATGCTATTTTTATCGGCGGGGATAGTGATACGCTTGCCTGTATTACAGGTGGGATTGCTCAGGCATTTTATGGCGGTGTTCCTCAGGAAATAGCTCAACAAAGCTTGACTATTCTTGATCAGCGTTTGTGCGCGATCGCCAATAGATTTAATTCAAAGTATTCAGTCACATAAATTTATAGTCTAAAACCTTATACAAGCTGACTCAGGTTGTGTTCTACTCAACTGAAAAGTGCTGTATTGATTCTTCCCGAATACTTGAATGGCTTCTCGGCGCGAAGTTGATTGCAGCGTTTGAGTAAATTATCATACAATGTTAACTGTATTACCTGTTTTACAGTGTCTTACGGTTTTGAGCGCCTTTGAGAGGGCAACTCCTCTAGCGCTTGGCACAAAAGCGGGTAAAAGGGTGGGAGGCTCGCCGCGTTTGCTGGAAAATGGAAACCACTCATCACTAAAAAAGAGCGAGTTACCATCGTGTAACAGCAAGCCAGAACCCTTACTCCTTGCTGAGTAGATTGTCACGCTTTGTAGGGGAGAATGCTTGGACGCGGTTTAGCTAAGCAAGGTTCAGCTCATCCAATTCAGACACCAGCATGGCTATCCCAGAGGATGCGATCGCACAAGCTCATTGAGTACCCAAATGGCGCTCAGACTCTATCTGAACGATTAAATATGACAATGCAGCAGCCAGATCAAGGCGGGAAAGGGGATCACTCCCCAGATGTGCTGTCACCAGAACAAGCGTGGAAACTTTTGACAGCCTTACTGGGTAAAGAACGCATGTTGCAGGATCGGGGCGCACAGAAAGTTTTACCTCTACTGTGTGAATGGCTGGGATATCTATCGTTAGGCATAGAGTTAGTCGGGCGATACTTAGCACAACACCCCGATTTGTCTTTAACCGATATACTCAAACGCCTCGAAGCGCAGCGATATCCTGATCAAACAACTAAACCGCCAAGCCAGCCGACACTCCAGTGGGGAATCAATACCCTTTTGGAATACGTCTGGAGAGAACTCAATCCCATCACCCAACAAGTAAGTCAACTTTTGAGCTTATTTGCCCCAACCCTCTGGCGTTGGCAATGGTTAGAATCTGCTAGTGACTTCTTGCACTGGAGACAGGCAGATCTCAACCAAGCTCAAACTCAACTTGATCAGTGGCGTTTGATTGAGTCGGTGGCAAATCGCCAAGGTTGCTACAAAGTTCAGCCCTTAATTCGGGAGTTTTTTCGCAAAAAATTGGAGGCGTTAGATTCACCCGCCATTTTTGTGTCTCATCCTCCTTATCCTTTTCCCAAACCGTTGTCCCAGCCAATCCCCAAGCCACCTCAACCGGATAGTCAGCCTTTACCAAAACCAATTTCCCACGACTACTCAACTCAGCAGACGCCACCTCCCAGAGAATGGCATTCATTCCTCTCCTCTTATGCTGACGTCCCTGGTTCCGGTGAAAATTGCCCTATTGATCAGCAACTCCATTTTCCGATTACGAATCCCACCTGTTCGTGTCAACGAGACAACTCTCAAATTACCAATTCAGGAGTTTCCCCAAAAAGCAAGAACAAAGCACCACCCTTCAAAAAACTCCATGCTGATGACTTCAGGCAGGCTTTTACCGCTATTGTTGTTGAACTGGTTCAGCCAATTCCTGATTCTCCTACCCCAGAACAGATCACGTTCTTGGAAGAGATACTGCCTCACATTCAAGAAATAGTTCAAACCCTAGAATCAGCCGTAAGGGATGAGGATTCACTCTGCTTATTTGATAGTTTGGGCAAATTCTATAGTCAAGGATTAACAGATTTACTTTGGCTATTTGATCGCTTAGGCAGATTTTATCAGCATCAGGGAATGGTTGAGCAGGCAGAATCCTGGTTTAGGCACTGCATATTCATCGCCCAAGCCGCTTTTGGCGAGGAACATCTTGATGTTGCTACTAGCTTGAATAATTTGGCAGGATTGTACTATACTCAAGGTCGCTACAGTGAAGCTGAACCTCTTTACTTGCAAGCCTTAGAGGTGAGAAAACATCTGTTAGGTAATCATCATATCGATGTTGCTACTAGCTTGAATAATCTGGCAGGACTTTACTATGCTCAAGGTCGCTATAGTGAAGCTGAACCTCTTTACTTGCAAGCCCTAGAGCTGAGAAAATCTTTCTTAGGCAATTACCATCTTGATGTTGCCAGTAGCCTCAACAATTTGGGATTATTGTACTATACTCAAGGTCGCTACAGTGAAGCTGAACCCCTTTACTTGCAATCCTTAGAGCTAAGAAAATCTCTCTTAGGCAATTGCCATCCGGGTGTCGCGACTAGCATCAACAATTTAGCGGGACTCTACAATTCTCAAAAACGCTACAGAGAAGCGGAATCACTATTGGTTCAGGCATTAAGTTTGAGTGAACAGCATTTAGGAGATGATCATCCTAATACGGCTATTTTTCGGAAAAATTTATCCATTCTCAGAACTAAGATGAAGGCTAATCGTAGCTGGTGGCAGTGGTTAGGGGAAGTTATTCAACCTAAACTCTAAGCAAACTACAAAAATAAGAGACGTTCCGGCGGAACGTCTCTACCCAAGTTCATTTGTCTCAAGCTATCTGTCTGCTGCTATATAGAAAAAGGCAGAAGGTTTATTACGGGGACGTGGTTGTTTGGGCATTAAACAGCAGACACTTTTAAGCTACTCGGTTCTCCCAGTTTTCCTTCTAAAACCACACCCCGTTGATTGGTGTGGAGATGGCGCAGAATTTTATAAATGGCTTCTATTTGGTCACTCGCCCCTGCTTTTTGTGCCAACTCTGATAAAGACATGGGTTCTCCTTGATCTTTCAAAACCTGAATTACCCGTTTCTGTAAATCCAAAATCGCAGCGGCGGCTTTTTTACCCGCTTCTACTCCAGGTTGATGGTAAGCATTGATATTAACCAGGGAGGCATATAATCCCACAGCCCGATCATATAAAGCAATCAGTGCTCCAACCGTGCGAGGATTGACTTGGGGAATTGTCACGGTAATTGAATCCCGTTGATTGTCATACAAGGCTTTTCGGGTTCCCTGTAATAAACCGGATAAATAGTCACCGGAAGTTACCCCCGCTTCTACCTCTGGGGAATTTCCCTCGCGATCGTGCAATACTTCAATAAAGGTGACAAAGAAATTGGGAACCCCTTCGCGCAACTGCTGCACGTAAGCATGTTGATCCGTTGAGCCTTTATTGCCGTAAACTGCAATTCCCTGATGTACAGTATTACCATCGAGGTCTTTTTCCTTACCCAAGGATTCCATGACTAATTGCTGGAGGTAGCGGGAAAATAACAACAGGCTATCTTTGTAAGGTAAAACCACCATATCTTTTTCACCCTTACCATTCCCAGAAAAATACCAGGAGAGTGCCAGCAACGCCGCCGGGTTTTCGTGGAGATCATGGACACGGGTGGCACTATCCATTTCCTTCGCACCTGCCAGCATTTGGCGGATATCAATCCCTTGCAGTGCAGCGGGTAACAGTCCCACCGCTGACATTTCTGAGGTGCGTCCTCCTACCCAGTCATACATGGGAAAAGTTGCCAGCCACCCTTCGGATTTTGCCAGTTTCTCTAAAGTACTATCTTCACCCGTAATCGCCACGGCATGGGCAGCAAAGTCTAGTTTCTGGGATTCGTAAGCTTTTTTTGCCTCAATCATACCATTGCGGGTTTCCGGCGTTCCTCCGGACTTAGAAATGACTAAGACGAGTGTGCTAGCCAGACGGTCTTGCAGTTTAGCAATTGTGGCATCAATTCCCGCCGGATCAGTGTTATCTATAAAATGAATTGCTAGGGGTGGGATGTTAGGGGCAAGGGCATCAGCGACAAACTCAGGACCTAATGCTGATCCGCCAATGCCAATGGAAAGAATATCGGTGAATTTAGATGAACCTGGGGGATGAATCGCACCACTATGGACTTTCGAGGTAAAGGATTCAATCTTCTCTATGGTTGTGAGGACATCTTGACGCAGTTCGGGGGTTGGCGCTATGTCAGGATCTCGTAACCAATAGTGACCCACCATCCGATTTTCATCAGGATTCGCGATCGCGCCCCCCTCCAATGCCTCCATATCCTGAAACGCTTTCTCAAACTTAGGTCGCATCGCCTCGACAAAGGCATGATCAAATCGCATACGGCTGACGTCGAGGTAAAAGTCTAACCCTTGGTGGTAATAGAGCCAGTCCTGATAGCGTTGCCAGAGTGCAGCGGCGTCCATAAGTAGCTTCTCAAATTCCTGTTTTTACCAATCACAAGTGTATGTTGTCCGGGGATCAGTTGTCAGTTTTCCTTTTTCAGTGGCTTAGTCTTATGAGCCGTATGAAGAGTTGGGTTACTAGGTTGCAACTCTTCGAGAATACTTCGCCTACGTTCCTCAACCCTCCCCTACCAACAGGTGTTCCAATGGCTCCCCCTGCTCCCCCTGCTCCCCCTTCTTCCCCTGCTCCCAGACGTGCCATGCTACGTGCTCTACATTGCTCCCTCTGCCCCTGCCTTCTGAAAGCCTGCTGCGTCCTCAAATATACGGCTTGGGCAACACGCGCAAAAACTTGACGATGTGACCCGTCACTTCAATCCCCACCATATAGTTATCGATGGTAAATCGGTAAAAAATAGCATCTGAGCCGATGGGGTGAAGCCCTGGCAGGTCGTGAATGCTTCTGAGATGCATGAACTTCTCAAAAACCATCTCATAGACCTGCTGATAGGCAGCCGACTCTAAGTTTTTGAGATCTTGTAGGAAAGACCGCGCATAGCGTACTTCTAGGCTCACAGGATATATTCTGATTCCCCACGAATCATTCTAATCTTTCTGCGAAGATTTTAGGGCAGATTAAGCAGTCGCAGCGCCTCTTCGCGGGTCATCGCATCTCCGGGTCGAATCATTCGCATGGACTCTTGCATGGCGGAGAGCATATACAAGTCATAATAGAGCGGTTGTAGAACTTTCCAGGCGTCTGCCAAGCTTTCATCAGGGAGTTGATCAACTAAATTAGGTAACTGTTGGGTTAAGCGTTGCAATCGACCTCTGAGTAAATTCATCAGCAAAGAATGCTCCAATCGAGTCGTCAAAGGTAGGGTGGGTCAAGGTACGACAATTAAGTCGGATGAATGGTTTGATCAATACCCAACTAAGTTTGCATTAAATAGAATTTATTGACAATACCTAGACTCATCCTGGTCAACTATTATTTGCCAAAACCGCTAACATTTGCACAAGGTAATCGTTAACCGCTGAATTTTAGCAGCAATCCATGTCCTGTGAGGCGAAGACAGTGGCGACTACGAATGGTGCGATCGCGCACTGTGCTATTCTCGTCAACTTCCTAAAACTTGATACCTCTTGCCCACCCTACAGCTCTTTTCACGAGAAGCGAAGGGTCAAGTATGGGCGGGTTTAGTCACATCTGGGTGTCACCGAAAAGATAGTAGTGAAACCCGCCCCTACACGATAACCAAAGGTGATATATTTCCAATCAAATACGCTTCAATCCACACCTATTCTGCTTCGGGATTCAGCCGAATCATCGCCCAAGTCGTATAGGTTCCAATCGGACTCCAAATCATATAAGGTAGTAGCAAAACCGATGCCCAAACTGAGATAGGATAAACCAAAAGTGCCAAAATAATACTCAATATAGCCCCCGTCCCCCCAATCATCGTACCCACCTTGAGACTGCGAAGTCGGCACATCACTGGCGTATAGGCAATTGTTACTATTTCCACCAGCAAATATAACCCCAAAATCTGCCACGTTTGAGGGCGCCCTGGATTAGTATCCCATACCACATAAGCTGACCATCCCCCACAAATAAAAATAACTGTCCAGATGAAAGGAATCGCCGACTCAAAGGTTAACCATCGGGGACGGCGCAGGCGGTTGAACCATCGGACATCATCCGATGTTAACCAGCTACCAGCCAACGCCACTAACAAGGTTACAGTCCCAATTACCATCCAGGATTTAATCATGTTCTTCCCCGGTCAAAATCCCACTACTCTTCTAGAGTGATAATCCCAAGTTTTATAGATTGAGCTAATCATCTCTATAAAACCAGCTTATACTTTTGACACAGGTTTTGTGGTAATTCAAGGGAGATGAGGGAGCAATGTTCCAGACGTAGCATGCTACGTCTGGCAGATTTGTAGGGGCTCTCGCATTTGCGCCCAGATGTCTCGGTTTTATGCCAACACAAGAGCGCATAAGCTTCGCCCAATCGCCAATTCCCAATCGCCAATTCCCAATCCCCAATCCCCAATTCCCAATCCCCAATCCCCAATTCCCAATCCCCAATCCCCAATCCCCAATCCCCAATCCCCAAATCGCAGAACCGACATGGTAGAGTATTAATCTAAGTCGGTTCTAATGGGGATCAGCCATTAGAGGTAATGGGGAAAGTTCGGTGTAAATCCGGCGCTGTCCCGCAACTGTGATGAAATTCGCTAGGGTTTCTGAGTCAGAATGCCCGCCGACGTGGAAGAAACATTAACCTTCATCTGCGAGGTACGGATGGTGCATAGTCTAAATTTGCCACAATTAGAATGGGTGAGGCGATCGCTACAGAACGCCCTAATGCCAGAGGCACGATTAGATAAACTGAGGTGGCTTGAATTTGAATTAATGACCAATAGGTTGAGGTAGGATTACCCTTTCCGTCTAATCGGGACTCCATCGCTAGATAGTTACAGATTTAGAGTCACCTAGCATCAAGCTATTTACAACCTGCTCTCTCAACGACTAGGGAAGCTATCGCCCTAGGGAAAAAGAAACTTTTGGTCAATTGACCAAACCAAGAAAATTATGATGAACAATAAAACGGTGAAAAAGCCTTCACCGCAGGCAACATCAGTGAGGAAAACAGTGTTGTCAATGAAGCGAAAACAACGGACAATCAATCTAGTTTTCATCGCTGGGTTGAGTTTGGGTTTAATTATCTTCGCCCCACAGCCTGCCTTTGCTATGCATATCATGGAAGGTTTTTTACCCGCAGGTTGGGCAATTTTCTGGTGGGTTGTCTTTCTGCCATTTTTTCTTCTCGGACTGCGTTCAATGACACAAATCTCGCAGCAAAACCCGGAATTGAAATTGCTGCTGGCGCTGTCGGGTGCCTTTGCCTTTGTCTTATCAGCCTTAAAAATTCCTTCGGTGACGGGAAGTTCCTCCCATCCCACAGGAACGGGATTGGGCGCGGTGTTGTTTGGTCCATTAAGTATGAGTGTACTGGGGAGTTTAGTTCTCCTGTTTCAAGCGCTGCTGCTGGCACACGGTGGTTTGACAACATTGGGGGCGAATGCTTTTTCTATGGCAGTTGTCGGACCTTTTATGGCTTATGGCACTTATCGCTTAATTATGCAAGTGAGTGGGGCGCAGAAATTCGCTATTTTTCTAGCCGCCGCTTTGGCGAATTTGCTCACTTATCTGGTTACGTCTCTCCAGTTAGCGCTGGCATTTCCAGCCGCAACTGGGGGTATTATGGCTTCATTTATCAAGTTTGCCGGAATTTTCGCGGTGACTCAGATTCCCCTAGCAATTAGTGAAGGATTATTAACCGTTTTGGTGTGGAACTGGCTAATGTCTTATAGTCGCGAGGAATTAGCCCTGTTGAATTTGGTTAAAGGAGGATCTTAAAACGTGAGGATGGAAAAAATAGGGTGGAATAATTGGTTATTGATATTGGGAGTAGTCGTTCTAGCCGTTGTGCCACTGTTAATTGTTCAGGACTCGGAATTTGGCGGGGCTGATGGTGAAGCTGAAGCCGTAATTGGCGAGGTTAATCCTGACTATGAACCTTGGTTTGAACCCTTAATTGAACTGCCTGGTGGCGAAACGGAATCTCTGTTATTTGTTTCCCAGGGGGCAATTGGTTCGGGAATTGTCGGCTTTGTTATTGGACGATATAAAGGGCGATCGGAACGGAATCAAAAGTCTGAATAAATTAACATGACTCTCGAAATTGATGCGATCGCGTACCGGAATCGTCTGCGTTATCTTCCCCCCGCCCAGAAATTGATCTTCGCGTTGGTGGTATTGTTTATTGCTCTTTTTAGCCATGCACCGACTCAATTTTTGATTATTCTATGGATGGGGATATGGACAGTAGGTTATGCCGGAATTCGCTGCCGAGTTTACTTGAGGTTAATCGCACTAGCTTCTCTATTCTTACTCATGGGCTTACCTGCTTTAGTCGTGAATATCGCCCCCATGACTCAAATTGAGTTTGCCCAAACTGATCAATGGGGTGGTATTAATCTCGGTTCCTGGTATCTCTATATCAGTCGCAGCGGTAGTCAACAAGCTGGCGTTGTTGTCATGCGATCGCTTGCTTGTATGTCTTGTCTATTTTTTATCCTTTGTACTGTTCCCTTTATCGAAATTGTGCAGACTATGCGACGGCTGAACGTACCAGTTATCCTCACGGATCTACTTCTATTAATGTATCGCTTTGTATTTATCTTACTCAAAACAGCAAAAGAGTTGAAATTGGCACAACAGGCGCGAAATGGCTATCGCACCTGGCGTTTAACTATGCACAGTTTAGGACTACTGGTTGGACAACTATTTTTGCGGACATTACAACGCTATCATCAATTTTCACTGGGATTAGCCGCACGGGGCTTTACTGGGGAATTCCCCGTCGGCTTACTCCATCACTATCGCTACTCTAAACGCTACGCGCTGGAGGCAGTTTTGGGTTGTGGGGGATTGTTAGGAGTTGAGTTTGTTAGTTTTCATTCGTCTTATGTCATTCGTTATTTATTCCCTGTTCCCTATTCTGTTTTCCCTTGATTCACCTGTATATTTACAACTTGAATACTTAGACTGTGGTAGAGACAAGGCTCCAGGGCAAGATCCAGGTTACCAGCTAAAAGGAAATGATAACTGTATGAGCGAAAAATTACTAAAATTTGAAAATGTTTATTATACCTATCCAGGTGGACAAAAACCCGCGCTTAATGGACTAAATTTTTCCATTACAGCCACAAAAAAAATCGCCTTACTGGGTCAAAATGGGTCGGGAAAATCAACACTATTATTCTTAGCCGATGGTCTCTATAAACCCCAGAAGGGACAAATTAGCTGGGCAAGGGAGCGATTAAAATACGACCGCTATTCCCTAAATCAGTGGCGACAAAAAATCGGACTATCGTTTCAAGATCCAGAACAACAATTAGTCGCCGGAACGGTAGCAGAGGATATTGCTTATGGATTGTATAATCTAAAATTATCTCAGGCAGAAATCAAGCAGCGGCTTGGGCAAATCTTAGCCGAATTTGGCTTACAAGACTTAGCCGATCAACCCTTACATCACCTCAGTTTAGGACAAAAACGGCGAGTTGCTCTTGCGGGGGTGATGGCACGACAACCTGAACTATTATTATTAGATGAGCCGACTGCCTATTTAGATAGCGTGCAAACGGGCAATCTTCTGGAGGAGTTAGAACGGATTCACGCCGCTGGAACCACTCTATTGATTGCTACCCATGATATAAATTTTGCCTATCAATGGGCAGATTGGATTTTGATTTTACATGAAGGAAAAATGGTCATGTCAGGAGAAGCACAAGATATTTTTAGCCAACGCAGTAGTTTAGCTGAATTACACCTGGATGTCCCCATTTTATGGGAGGTTTGGCAGGTATTGGTGTCAAGTCTGTCCTTACCCAACACTATGCATTTTCCGAAAACGATTCGTCAACTGGAAGAACAATTACAACAGATTGCGGGTTAAGTTTGGGCGAAGCATTCGCGTTGGGAGGTTGATAGAAAACCGAAACATCTGTGCGCGAATGCTTCTCCCCTACGAATGTACGAATGTACGAATGTACGAATGTAGAATCAACATGAATCAACATGAATCAACACACTTTATTTGTTTGTAAAACCTGCGCCAGTACCTGGAAAGACGGCAAGCGCATTGGTAAAAGTGGTGGCGAAAAACTGCTAGAACCCTTGCAGGAACTCTACCAAAACTGGTCACTCCGGGATGAATTTAAAATTCAACCTGTTGAATGTATGAGTGCTTGTAGTCGTCCTTGTGCTGTTTCTTTAGCTGCACCATCTAAACACACTTACCTGTTTGGAGATTTACCCGTAGATGTAGAGACATTACCCAAAACAGCAGCAGCTATCTTAGACTGTGCCAGTTTATACCATAGCCAACCCGACGGTTTATTGCCTTGGTCGAAACGACCTGAACCCCTAAAAAAAGGCATTTTGGCACGAATTCCACCCCTATCCTGAGGTTAAATAATCATGCATAAAATTCCCGTAACTGTGATTACCGGCTTTCTCGGTTCTGGCAAAACCACGTTGGTGCGCCATTTACTCCAAAACAACCAAGGACGTAAAATAGCGGTTCTGGTGAATGAGTTTGGTGAAGTGGGTATTGATGGCGAGTTATTGCGTTCCTGTCAAATTTGCGATGAGGAGGACAATCCTAACGATAATATTGTGGAACTGACCAATGGCTGCTTGTGCTGCACGGTTCAGGAAGAATTCTTCCCGACAATGCAGCAACTGTTGCAGCGGCGCGATCGCATCGATTGTATGCTAATTGAAACCTCTGGATTAGCCTTACCCAAACCCTTAGTTCAAGCCTTCCGTTGGACTCCCATTCGCAACGGTGCTACTGTGGATGGAGTAATCACGGTAGTGGATTGTCAGGCGTTAGCCGCAGGAACGTTAGTCGGTGACATCAACGCCCTAGAAGCCCAACGCAAAGCTGACCCGAATTTAGACCATGAAACCCCGATTGAGGAACTCTTTGAAGACCAATTGGCTTGTGCGGATTTAGTCTTACTGACGAAAGTTGATTTAGTTGATGAGGCGACGCTGACTCAGATCAAAGACTGGTTACAGGATCAATTACCCACAGGCGTTAAGGTTATCCCTTGTGATCAGGGACAGATTCAGCCTGAACTCTTGCTTGGTTTTAACGCCGCCGTCGAAGATAATTTAGACAGCCGTCCCAGTCATCATGATACCGAGGAAGACCACGACCATGACGAGGAGATTAATTCAGTCCAATTTATATCCGATCAAGCCTTTGAACCCCAAACCCTAATCGCGAAACTGCAACAGCTAGTGCAACAGCAGGAGATTTACCGGATCAAAGGCTTTGTGTCTGTACCCAATAAACCCATGCGCCTAGTCTTGCAGGGAGTCGGCAATCGCTTCGATTCATTCTATGATCGACTGTGGCACAACGGCGAATCTCGCCAAACTCGGTTAGTGCTAATTGGACGTAAACTAGACCAGGCTGAAATTGAACAAGCAATTGGCAGTTAAACGATTAATCGTGAGGGTAGGGGAATGAGGAAAATTCAGTGGCTACTGCTACTTATTAGCTTCTGGAGTACAATTCTGGTTTCATTACCTGCACAAGCCGCTAGACTTCTGTTGTGGCGATTTGATGCAAGTCAAAATCAACTGGAATTTACCACAGATGGTACTGTTCAACCCACAGCCCAACTGATTCCTAATCCCCTGCGCCTGGTTATCGATTTACCCGGTACGACGTTGGGACGTCCCAGCGTCACCCAGTCTGTGGGAGGAGGGATTCGCGAAATTCGGGTGGGACAGTTTGACAGCCAGACGACTCGGATTGTGGTAGAAATTGCACCGGGTTATACTATAGACCCCCAACAGATTCAGTTTCGTGGGGCGTCACCGAGACAGTGGTTTGTGCAACTACCTACGCCGCAGCTTATCAGTGCACCCGCACCTCGTCCCGTACCGCCGACAAATCCTCCCCCCCAAGCCGCACCTCGTCCCACACCACCAGAATCCTCTGCTGACACAACAGAGTCAAGCGTGCAACTTGATCCGATTCAGGTGACACGGGATGGGTTTTTTATTCGCACCAATCAAGGGGAAGCCAAAGAGATTCAGGTGCAACGGAGTCGCGATCGCGGGACAATTGAGTTTGAGGTGGACGGAATTACCCTACCCCCAGCGTTACTAAATCAAACGGTGTCGGTGAATCGGTATGGGGTCAACCAAATTCAATTATCTCAACCGTCGGGTTCCTCATCCCCAACTCGCATCACGCTAAACGTGAATCGCGAGAGTCCCGACTGGCAGATGAATTATAGCTCCGTTGGGGGTTTGGTATTACTACCCAGGGGAGTTTCGGCGTCGCAGCTTGATGGCTTATCAGCGCGACGATCCGATCGGGAACCGACGGCGGCTACGACTCTCGCCACCATTGAAGCGGTGGATATCGCCCAAAACGGCACTCAATTGTTAATCCGGGCGGATCGACGGATTCGGGCGAGGGGCAATTGGGATACCAACACCAACCAGTTCCAAATTACCATCCCAGATGCTCAACTTGCACAAGGAGTTCAAGGACCTCAGCTAGGCGTGAATAGTCCGTTATCCCAGGTGAGACTGCGCCAGCAAGATCCGCGCACGGTTGTGATTGTCATCCAACCGGATAGAAATACCCAGGTTGGGGAACTCAATCAACCCAGCGATCAACTCTTGTTACTTCCCCTGCGACAGACGAGAGTCTCTTTACCGCCAACGGGTTCGCTTCCTGTACCGCCGCCAGAACGGTTACCGCCACAGATTTCACCGCCGCCGAGTGTATTTCCTGGGGTTCGCAATAGTCGCGTTGTGGTAATGCTTGATCCGGGACATGGGGGTAAAGATCCTGGCGCTGTGGGGATTGGTGGCTTGCAGGAAAAAAACGTGATTTTGCCTATTTCTCTCCAAGTTGCCGCTATTTTAGAACAACAGGGTGTACAAACGATATTGACGCGATCGGATGACCGATTTATTAGCCTCAGAGGACGAGTTCAACTGGCACAACAAACGAATGTTGACCTATTTGTCAGTATCCATGCGAATGCGATTAGCATGAGTCGTCCCGATGTGAATGGCGTGGAAACCTATTACTATAGCAATGGGCGAGGGCTAGCCGAAGCGATTCAAAACAGTTTATTACAGAGTACAGGGATGCGGAATCGCGGCGTGAAACAAGGCAGATTTTATGTGATCCGGCAAACCTCTATGCCTTCTGCGTTAGTGGAAGTGGGGTTTGTTACCGGGGCTGAGGATGCGCCGAGACTCGCCACACCAGAATTTCGCAGCCAAATCGCCCAGGCGATCGCACGGGGTATTTTACTCTACATTCAGCAAACCCAGTAGGGGCGAAGCATTTGCGCTCAGATGTCTCGGTTTTATGCCAATATCCCAACGCAAATGCTTCGCCCAATCCCCATGAGGGAGATGGGGGAGCAGGGGAAGCAGGGGAAGTTCACTGCTAACTGTTCACTGTTCACTGCTAACTGTTCACTGCTAACTGTTCACTGTTCACTGTTCACTGTTCACTGCTAACTGTTCACTGTTCACTGTTCACTGTTCACTGACGAAAGAGGATGTCACGGGAATGGGTGTCAATCGCATCCGAATTGCCAAGGATCAAGCCGATTTAGTCAAAGCGTTAACCGCATCAGCCGAGACAACCGGACCCTTTCAAACTTATGCTGACGTTATCGCATTTGCAGCGGCGTTGGGGGTTAAGCGCAAGAAGCGATCGCCTCTGGGGACGATTGCGAAGAAAGAACCCGCACCGATTGGGTTAGAGATATTTGTGTCGAGGGGATATGACGCATTGATTAAACTTTTGGCACTTGTCGAAACCAAAGATGCTAAGATTCTATCCTCCTTTGACGCCAAAGCAGAGGAGGAAAGGATTCATATTTTTGAAGAATATGCCCATGGGGGGTTGGAGATATTGCGAGACGAGTTGCGGGGGGCGGTGAATTATTCAGAGCGATTATTATTAGTTTTGAATGCACAACGGTTTAAACAAGAAGTTCCTGAAGATGAGTTTGATTTAAGCCGATTTCTATAACGGTTCCTAAATCCGTGAGGTGAACCCATACAAAGGGTGCTGTAGGGGCGGGTTTTACAGATAACTTATCGCAAAAACTGATAACTTAACTAAACCCGCCCTTCTCCGGTGGCTGAAAATTAGAATGGGCAACGAGTTATGGCTTAAGTTGACACAGATGAAGGCTTGCGCCCACAGAAGGAGAAACGCTATAAAGCGGATTGAAGCAGAAATCTAAGGATTCAATATAACCGTTAAATCGAGAACAAATCCTGGTAAAACATCTTCCCCTGAAAGGGTAGGCGGTTCGTCAATAGAGAAATTGATTTGTTCTACATCAACAGCAGGTCGATAAATTTCCACTAGGGGCGTTTGCGGATCAATCAGCCAACCTAAACGAGCACCATTATCCCGGTACTCTAACATTTTGGCACGTAAATTTTTCAGCGAATCGCTTTCAGAACGAAGTTCAATTACAAAGTCTGGACATAAGGGAGGAAAACGTCGCCGTTGTTCAGGAGATAATGCTTCCCATCGTTCCCGAATTACCCAGGATACATCGGGACAACGTTTGGCATTATTGGGTAAGCGAAACTCAGTGGAGGAGTCAAAAACTTTTCCCAGTCGGGTTTGCTCATTCCAATTGTAAACTTTAGCGGTCAAACCCGCATTGCTAATGCCACTTTCTCCACCTGTTGGGGGCATAATAATTAATTCTCCATCAGCGGTGAGTTCTAAGCGCCATTGTTCATTCGCCACACAAAGTTGATAAAATTGTTCGTCGGTTAAGCCGACGGTAGGGGGTACGTTCAGGGTTAGAGTTTCCATCGCTGTGTTAGCCAACTGAATTAATTATATTATCGGCGATGTCTAGGACAAAGCACCCTTTTCTCCTTTGACGCCAAAGCCGAGGATGAGAGGATTCATTGGTTTGAACAGTCAGCTTACGGTGGATAATCGTCTCTGTTATACCACGCGATCGCTAAATTATAAGGAAACGGTGCAAAATTAACTCCTAATCTTCCCTGTTCCCTTTGTCTACACCCGTGAGTTTCACATCTCCAATAGAATTGCTATATATGAAGATATGAAGAAAGTCTAGATTGAGAGGCTATGACAGTGGGGTTAAGCGATTTATCGATTCAGGATGAATATCGTAGCGATCGCGTTGATATTATTCGCGATTTCTATCTCCCCTGTCTGGAAAATGCTACTGTTTACAAACGAGCCGTTGGCTTTTTCTCCAGTACCTCAATGGCGGCGGCGGCGAGAGGAATTACGGCGCTTATTCGTTCGGGTGGAACGATGCAGTTGGTGGCTTCTCCCTATTTGTCGCCAGATGATGCTGATGCGATCGCGACAGGATTGAAGCAACGCCGGGATGTGATTACTGATACGCTTTTGCGCGAATTAGACCAAGAGTTTGAGCAAGTTGTGCGCGATAGATTAGCCTGTTTAGCTTGGTTGTTGGGACAATGAAGTTGCTAGAAGAGTTATCTGATGGCATATCAAAACCAGATGATATTGTAGTTTTCCTAGAAACCATATTAGATGCCATTGAAACTGATACTTCTGAGGAATTAGAATGAGTCTACAACTTACTCTCTTAGGTTGGTCTGCTTCCGGTTTACGATGTCCTGATCATCAAATAAATCTCTGTCCAGAGAATAACACTACGCCTTATCCAGTGACATTAGTACAGATGCCTAACGGGACGGGTAAGACGACCACACTGAATATGTTACGGGCTACACTCTCAGGGGCTGCACGAGAGTGGAATAGCCAAAAGATTCGCGAATTTCAGCGTAGTGGTGACTCAACTCAATCGGGTCAATTTGTAGTCAAATTAGGGATAGATGACAACTTACTCACATTTGAGTTAAATCTTGACTTCATTCAAGGAAAAGTTACCTACCGCACCAGTTCCAGTCATGGTTCTGGGATTCGAGATGGCTTTTTACCGCCCCTAGAAATTAAAAAGTTTCTCAATCCAGAGTTTGTCAATCTGTTTGTATTTGATGGAGAACTTGCCAACACGTTACTTAATCCGAAACAAACTCGCGCCCGGGATGCCATAGATTCTCTATTTCAGTTATCGTTACTGGAAAAAGCTGCCTATCACTTTCAGGACAATTGGGAACGTCATGCTCAAAATTCTAGCTCAAAATTCTAGCTCGAAATCGACTCAAGGATTAACTCGGCGTCGAAATAACTTAAATCGGCTGAAAACTAAGCGGGATAAAATTAAAAGGGAGCGAGACGCTTTACAGATACAACAGTCTAAACTGAAATTAGGTATACAGAATGCGGAGCAAGACTATGACCAAGCATTGGGCAAAGATAAAAATATAGGCACTCGTTTGCAAAGGATAAAAGTTCAGCTTGATCAGGCGGAAAAAGTTGTCGAGAGGGAAGTGGAAAAAACAACGGAGAAAATGCGAGACCCGCAAAGACTCATTCCTGGTTTAGCTGCATCTTTAATTAACCTGAAAGCTAATTTAGACCATCTTAAATTACCTACCTCCACATCCAAGGAATTTTTTGAAGAACTAGCTGAGGCGCCAGAATGTGTCTGTGGACGCCAGATGGATGATATGACTCGTCAAGCGGTTCGCGATCGCGCCAAGAAATATCTGGGAGAGGATGAAGTTGGGGTGCTAAATCGGATTAAATCGGATATTGCGGATTATTGTGGTGGAAATCCAGAACAGTACCACCAAGACCTTCAGGAACAGTTGCAAGGGTTACAAAAATTAATCAGAAAGCGAGATGAATTCAAAACCGAATTGCGTTCTCTGGAAGAGGAACGTCTTAAACAAGGAGACTCTGAATTAGAAGCGAAAAAGCAGCATCTAGATAAGCTACGAGAACAATTGGATCAGTGTAACCAACGCCTACAAGAAATTGAGCGATCGCCTCACAGCAAACCGAGTGAGGATACGGATTGTCTGAAGGAGTTAGAATTCCTGATCACAAAAGCCGAAGACGATGTAGCGGAAGCCACCCATACCTTAACCCTGAAGCGCAAAACCGAAATTATCCGCCGCATTCTTAATCAAGCGCATCAGCAAGCCAGGGAAGAACTACGGAAAATTATAATCGAGGAAACCAATCAGCGGATTACCCAGTTATTATCCAGAGATCCGGTATGGTTAGAAGATATCCAAGATTCACTGAAACTACAAGGTAGAGGGGGTGCAAGCGTGGGTCAAACTCTATCCGTTAGCTATGCTTTTCTCGCCACTTTATTTAACCGTAGTAACCACCAATTACCCTTTATTGTCGATAGTCCAGCGGGAGCGCTGGATCTAAATGTGCGTCCAGAAGTGGCGCGTCTGGTTCCTCAATTGGGTAACCAGTTTGTCGCCTTTACTATCTCCAGTGAACGGCAAAGCTTTGTTGAACGTTTTGATCTGGATGAGGAACTTTAAAGATGGATTTTCAACTGCGTAAGGATGCTCGGAGATGGTTTAAGGATATTTCTCACCATTACCCGATTCTCTTTGACCTATACTATCTTTCTTTGATGGCAGGTTTTGCCGCTGGACGCCCGAATACAGAAATTAAAGCGGATAATGTAGATGATTTAGTTGGCTACTTTCCGGGAGAGTTCCAATCTCGCGGACGTCTCTTAGTCGGACTATTAATTCAGATACATTTATCCCGTCTAGGGATAGATTTAGATGAGCGGGATGATGTTTACCGCCGCGTCGCCGAACTGGTCGATCCCAACTCGCCCTCCTATATGTCAAATGAAGGGGTTCGGCTGATGAATCAATATGCTCATGGTGGGTTTGATGTCCTCTCTGAGTATTTTAGCGATCGCCCCCGATCAATTGAAACATTTCTGAGGAAATATTCTCGTTGTATTAGCGATTTAAACAATAGAAGTTAAATCATTGTCTGATTCTTAGGCTACATGGGTACAGTTAACTTTAGCCCTTTGCTTAAAACTGGCAAAATCTACGATGGGTGACGTTGCTGCGGCTTGCCATATATCATTCACAATTTCCGACAAAGTAGGGATGACTAATAAAATGTATTGACCCACATCTTTACCGTTATTTCCCGCTACTTTAATCGCCGATGGCATTTTTTCCGGAAAGTCTTGCCAATCCTGCTGAACCCAGAAAACCTGATCATCGATGACAATTAGCTTTTTGTCCCTCAAACTATCGTCAAATCCACTGTCATCCAAGAAATTGATAATCTTTCTCACAGTCTGAAGCGAGATTTCCTTTCTCAGATGTTTGATTGCCCGAATCTCTAAAACCTGTTCCCAAGTGTAAATGACAGTAGGTTTTCGAGACTTGCCAATTCTGGTGGGGATTACCAGCCCAGACCTTTCCAGGTATTGCAAGCGATTAGAGGTCGTGCCTGTCAATTCTAGCGTTTCGCGTCTTGTGAACCCTTGGATAACACTCATTCCATCCACATCACCCTAAATGTATTACTTTAACTTAAAATTAAAATACGTTGAATTTACATTTGCTGCTATTGTAAGTCTATTAAGGAGGATAATGTAGCTGAGTAGCAAATAACCAGCCTTTGGGCGGCAAACACTGCCTCAAAGGTTAAACCGTTCGCAGCGTAACCTGTAGTATGTCGCAGTCTGGACTCCTAGAACTGGCTCACGAAAAGCTTTACTGGACTCATCCCAGCCAAATTTGGCAACCCACGGGAGCTGGAGCCAGTGTCTATGCACGGCTGGCTCAGGAAAAACTGGGTAGGACAATCAGGAATCTTCCAGATGGGGCTGGTGTACAAGTAGGAGTATTGGCGGCAAATCCGCATGGAGACGACACAGAAGCCCCCATTGCCATTGTCTGTGATTTCCCTAGACCCATATCAGAATCGACGCTTCGGGAAACCTACAAACTGGCATGGAGTTTCTCCCGTTCTCCATCTTTAATTACTACAGAACCTGACCGTTTACGAGTGTGGACTTGTTACGAAGAACCCCCAACTGAGTCTGAACTCTTGGCTCCAGTTGATGAAATTTCTAGGAGAGAGTTGGAAGCATCTCTCTCACAACAAGCGGCTGACACTCTACGTCTCCATTGGGCTGAGTTGGTGTCGGGTCAGTTTTTCCAAGACCATCAAAAGCGATTTCAACGCAGCAAATCCGCTGACCAATTGCTACTAAACAATCTCAAAAATGTTCGTCAGCAACTCAAAAAACTGCAACTTGATTACAATACGATTCATGACTTACTAGCCCGGATTATTTTTATTCAGTTCCTTTTTGACCGGCAAGATTCCCAAGGACATCCGGCTCTGAATCCAGAATTTTTAGATCAGTTGCATGAAATTGGGGAGTTGTCAGCTCGATATAGGGGTTTACCTGAACTATTAGGCAACCATAGAGACACTTATCGGTTTTTCCGCTGGCTTAACGATAGATTTAATGGAGATTTATTTCCGGGGAAAGGAGCCACCGAAGCAGAACGGGAAGCAGAATGGCGAACAGAGGAACACAAGGTAACTCAGCGACACCTTAATCTTCTCGCGGAGTTTGTTAGTGGTGAACTGGAGATGGAAACTGGACAGAGGTGTCTATGGCAGCAGTATTCCTTTGATGCCATACCCCTAGAGTTTATCAGCAGTATCTATGAAGAATTTGTTCGAGAAAATACGACAGATAAAGGGGTTCATTACACGCCAGGACACATCGTTGATTTTATTCTGGATGGTGTTCTGCCTTGGGATAGTGAAGTTTGGGATATCAAGATTCTTGATCCGGCTTGTGGCTCAGGGATTTTTCTGGTCAAAGCATTTCAGCGACTCATTCACCGATGGAAGAAAGCTCATTGGGGTGAGGAAATAACATCAAGCATCTTGAAATCTCTACTTGAGCGTAACTTATTTGGTATTGATATTAATCCTCAAGCTGTAAGAGTTGCTTCGTTCAGTCTCTACTTAACGATGTGTGACGAGATTGACCCTCGACGTTATTGGCAAGAGGTACGCTTTCCCCGATTGAGAGATAGACAATTAATCTGTGCAGATTTCTTCCGAGAAGATAGAGAAGGGTTTCGCACACAATTAGATTCGGAGCAGTATGATCTCGTTGTCGGTAATGCTCCTTGGGGAAAGAATAGTATGACCCCACTGGCAAAGTTTTGGGCAAAAGACAACCAATGGGAAACTTCTTACGGGGATGTTGGTCTTCTCTTTTTGCCAAAAGCTGCTGCTTTGACTAAATCTGGTGGGCAAATTGCTATGATGCAACCTGCTCTTGCCTTAATCTTTAATCAAGTTGGTACGGCTAAAAAATATAGAGAAAAACTGTTTTCACAATTCAAAATTGAAGAGATTGTCAATTTATCTGCATTGCGTTTCGGACTTTTCAAAGATGCAATTTCTCCAACTTGCATCATTACAATGTCTGTAATGTCACCAGATGGTGAACCATTGATATACATCTGTCCCAAACCCGTTCTCACTAATCAAGATGACTATCATCTAGTTATAGAACCCCAAGATATTAATATAATCTATCCACAGGAAGCCATTCAAGATCCTTTAGTTTGGACAGCATTAATGTGGGGAGGAAGACGTGATCTAGCTCTGGTTCGGAGATTAAGTAAGCTCAATAGTCTTGGTGAGATGGAAAAAAATGAGATTGTTGTGTCTACCCAAGGTATTATTAGAGGTAATCGCCAAGAGCGGGATGAAAGCCTCATAGGAAAACGGATCTTAAAACAATTCCCAAATGAAACTTTTCTTTTCCTTAAAACCGAACAACTTTACATCAACAATGATCCTTATGCCGAACGACCAAGGAAAAGGAAATCAATGGCTTTTCAATTACCTCAGTTGATAATAAAACAAAGTTGGCAGACGAGTAATAAACGATTTAAAGCAGCTATTGTATCTGACGATAATAATCAAGGAATTATTTGCTCAAAAATTCATATAAGTGTACATATTGATCAACAATATCGTTCTATTTTAGAGTCTGCTTGCCTTAGTTACAACAGCAAGTTAGCTGTCTACTATTTATTTCTATCAAGTGGTCGGTTTGCTTCTTACCGACCTGAACCGAATGTAGAAGATTTACTGCGAGTACCAATTCCAGAACCTCGAACCGGATTGTTGCAAAATGTTGAAAACCTTGAAGATATCGATCGACTGGTTTGTGATGCATTCTCTTTCAAAGATAGTGAGTGGGTATTAATTGAAGATCTGTTTAATTACACGCTACCCGACTTTAAAGGAGATAATTATTCACCGGGGCGTCAAACAACCCGCCGTGACGATAATCAAGACTCTCAAAACAAGTCAGAGTCAGTTTTGACGGAGTATTGCGAGTATTTTTTGCGAGTATTAAAAGCCGGATTTGGTCAAGATAAAAATGTATGTGCTACTATCTTCCAGGAACATAACACAGCTCACTTACCTATTCGTTTAGTTGCCATCCATCTTAAAGGAGCGGGTACTGAAGGGGTACAGATAGAACCTATCGACTCTTCTACTCTGTTGGAACAACTAAAGAGGTTGGATAAGTTATTTTTGGATAAAGCAAATCAAGAGGAAGGGGGAATTTTTTATCAACGTGTTGCCCGGATATATGATTCGGTTCAATTGAATGGTCAAACTATTCCCACTATTTATTTAATCAAACCTGATAAAATTCGCTACTGGACTCGCTCTATGGCATTACGAGATGCTGATGAAGTCGCCGCCGATATTATGATGTGGCGTTCAGAATTAGACAAAAAATTGGAAGTCATGGAGGAATCATCCCATGGCTAAGAGAGGTCGAACAATTCCAGAGTTGAGGTGGCGAGATACTCCTGATTTTGTTGCAGTTGCTAATAGTTGGGGTGGAGATGCCATGACGAATTTGGTAGGACTTATCTGGCAAGGATACGATTTACTTCAAAAAGACGTTTTATCAGAAATTGACTGCAATCAAGCTGAGGCGCAATTGGAAAGGAGTATCACTCAACTTCTTGAGCGCAGAATTCGTAAATCTATGACAGGATACGAACCGTATGATGTTCAACACGAAGTCTATGAATTGGAGACGATGTATTCAGCCCAAGCTCAACCGCCTCAGTATGATATTGCATTTATTCTGACAGCTAACGAAAGAATTATATTTCCTTTAGAAGCTAAGGTTTTGAGGTCAGACAGAGCAGTTGCTCCATACTGTCAGGATATTCAAAATGAATTTCTGACTTGCCGATATGCACCCTTCTCTAGTGCAGGAGGAATGCTAGGTTATCTTTTTTCTGGTCAGTCAAGCCAAGCATTTAAGAATATTGCAAATAGAGTCCCCTGTACATTGTCTCATCATCCCGATTTTTCAAACCGCGACCATAAAACTTCTGAGCATCAGCGCCAAGTTCCGGTGGGTAAAAATTACCCCAGTGATTTTTGTTTTCACCATCTAATTTTTCAGATTTATAGGAACGTAAATTCAGCAAATCAGGTGTTGCCAGATATATGAATTATTGGACTTGCATGATATAAAAAACATAGCCATACCAATCAAAATACTTCTGATAGATTTCTATCTCTTGGAACTCATTATCGAGAACCTGATTCGCTTGCGGATCATTGTTATATTTTTGGCGTAAATCCTCTACCCTTTCCTTTAAGGGAGTATAATAGTTCCACCAGGATGATTCAGATAGCACAAAATGACCGATTTGGCGATAACCTGACGCTGCTATAAGTTGGAGATTATCGTTAATTGTTTTCATATCTGGGTAATTGGTTTGCCAAAACTGTTTTACCTCAGTTGGGGGATTTGGCTGTAACCAACAGAGTTCGGAAACAACGAGATAGCCTCCTGTTTTGAGAAGAGTTTGCCAGGATTTTAGTCCGGTTTCAAACCCCATGATATAAATTGCCCCTTCTGACCACAATATGTCAAAGCTATGGGGAGCAAAGTCTAAGGAAAACATGGATTGATTGAGGGGATTAATGTTATCAGAAACGCCCTTAGCTAGCGCCCGACGCTGCAATTCGTCTAAAAAGGGTTGATGAGATGTCTACTGCTGTAATTTTTCCATCAGTTAATTTGGCGAGTTCAATGGTTTGCATTCCTGGACCACAGCCGATGTCTAAAATTTTGGGTTGTGGGGATACATTGGTTAGTAGGGAAAAGGCTTGGCGGGTGGAAGCGTTGTCACCAGGGGCTTCTCTGGGTAGGTTGTGATGAATTTCGAAGAAAATGTTCATCGGTTATTGGGTGTCGGGGTGAGTCGCTGAACTAAGGTGAAGGGGTTTTAAAACCCGCGCAGGCGGGTTTGGTTTGTGTAGCTGCGGTTTCAACCGCCCAGTTAACGGTTAAGTTGACTACAACACAGGCGGAAGTCCCACATCTCTAGGCTTGACAAACTTACCATTAAACCCTACTGCTTTCCCTTCAATGGTTCTGGCTTCGGCTAATTCTCGCCGCAGTTCTGCTTTTTCCATCCCATCTTCTGTCCCCACAATAATATAAATCAGTAATCGGGCGGCTAAATCTCGTCCTGATACCATGATGCGCTTCTTATTCGGGTCAAATAATACCCCATACCACAGCGATTGGGGCGTCTCCATCTGACTAAATCCCCCTTCGGCGTCGTATTTACAGAGTTTCTTAAATACCGTTTTTAACGATAACTTTTTCTGAAATACCACAATTCCTAACGCTTGGGTAAAGGCAATTTGTCCGACGGGACGGAATAGGATATTCCCCTCACCGCCATTGTTCTCAAAGCTGAAGCGGCGTAACTGGGGAGTTTCTTCCCCCTGTTCTAATCGTTGATAACTGGGTAAGCTGACTAAGTGGTCAAAAAACTGATTAAAGGTGTCAATTCCCGCTTCTAATTCCTCATCATCGGGACGCATCGGGATTAACCCTTTCTTCTCCGGCGGTTTCCAGTGGGGGAATTTATGTTCTAGATACCGTTGAGACATTTCAGTTAACGCCTGGAGGGTGGTTAACACGGTGGATTTGGCGGCGACGGTGGCGCTATCCCAATTGACACGAGGATTGCGTCCAGGGACTTCTTTTAATAAGGGATGGTTGACGGCGATTTTGCGGGCGACGATGGAAAAACCGTCATTTTCATTTAATAGCGCCAGTTGTCCTTTACTTAAGCGTAATGCCATTAAGTTGACGTGGACGAAAATAGACCGGACTCGCCGCAAGGCGGCTTCCCGGGTTTCACCTTTGGCGACGGCGGGGATGAATTCAATGCCGATTTTTTCCTGGGCGAGACTTTGTAGGTAGGCGGGGTCGAGTTGGTATTCGTCGATCAGGTCGTCTATGGTAATTACACCGCCCACGGGTTTTTTGTTTTTGTTGTAACGTTGCAGTCTTCCGGTTTTGAGTAAGGTCATTAGTCCCTGAACACCCATGAGTCGGTGTTGACCATCGAGGGCGAAGATGGACACGGAGGGGGAGATATCTAAGAGTCCCACGGTTTGGTTTTGGTCGAGGGGAATGAAATCTGCGGCGGATTGGCGGGCGCGTCCTTGTTTATCCCATTCCTTGGCTTTGGGATTATCTACCCAAGTGGGGCTGTGGACGACGAGAACGGCGGGGAATTTATGGGCTTGGCGGGCGGCGAGGTATTGGGTGAGGGGGGCTTGACGTGACCAGTCTAGGGGTCGTTGGAGGATTTCATCGACGGTTTCTTCATCCCGGATTACGTTGTCGGTTTGGGGGTCGAATTTTTGCCGGAATAGGGGGAGTTGAGAGGCGAAGCGGACTCGGCTATCTAACCATTCGAGGGTGACAGACCCGATAAAGGCTTCGGTACTCCCCATCTGGGTTTTTTGGACGAGGAGGCGATCGCTTCTGGCTAAATGGCGATCCAATAGCAGGGCTAGCGCCTGTCGATCCTGGCTGTCTTGTTCCAGGATTTGGCTGGCGATGTCTGCTTTTGGCTTGTCGGGGCTACTCATCTGTTTTATAATATTTTAGTCTGTTTTTAAAAATAACTGGTTTAATATTTTTATGTCAAATAGGTTTTTAAAAACTAAAATTGTGTCATACTAGGTATGTCACTTGTGAGGGCTTGTAGGGGCGGGTTTAACTACATCCGTGTCACTTGAGGTGAAAACCCCTACTGGTAAGCATAGGGGAAGTGTACCCCCACTCCGGAATCCCCCCTAGCCCCCCTTTGAAAGGGGGGAATAAATAAAGGGGAAATATTGGGGGGACTCCCCTCTTGCTTGTCACCGATATCTGACCCCAAATTGGAGTGACTAAAATGAATGAATTAGTAAAAGTATTAGATCCGAATTCTATCGAGGCGTATCGGACACGAGTGCAATTTTTAGCCGGTGAGTTGAAAGCTGCCAAAAATCAAGTTGCGCGTGTGAATATTGCCTTAATGTTAGCGGATGCAGCAACAACATTAGCACGGCTGGAACACGATGAATTACAAAACCAAAATTCCTAATCAGTAAATGGATGAAAATCAACTAAACTCTATTCCGTTTTGTCACTATTCCTCAAACTAGAACGAATGACAAATGACCAATAACAAAGGACTGATTCCTTCCTTCGAGTACGTTTTACCCGCAATCCGAGGGATTCAAGCGGGACGGGAATATTATGTATCCATGTGTCCAGTGCGATTTATTCCTAAGCTGTTTGCGAGGGAGGATGAAGAGAATCCGCCGGATCAGAGAGTGGCGCGATCGCTAAATTCTAAACGAGTCCCAGATATTGCTAACTATATCTTGAATAATCCTGATAATTATACTGTTTCAGCAATTACCGCCGCCATTGATGCTGATATTAATTTTGAACCGATTGGACCAGAGAAAGAAGGGCGAAAAATGGGGCGATTACGTGTTCCCATGGATGCGCGATTTCAGATTACTGATGGACAACATCGCTGCGCGGCGTTTGAGTGGGCGCTGAAGCAGAATCCAGCGTTGGGGTATGAGACGGTGGCGGTTATTTTAGTGTTGGATATTGGGTTGCGCTATTCCCAGCAGATGTTTTTGGATCTCAACGGTTATGGGGTTCATCCCGATGCTTCATTGGCGATTCTCTATGATCATCGCCATCCCCAGGGGACTGTAGTCAAAGCAGTGATTAGAAATATTAATGTGTTCCGAAGCCTAACAGATAAGGAACATCGGACATTAGCCGCGCGATCGGGGAAGCTATTTACGCTGCATACGCTATATAATGCTACGTCTATGCTGTTGGCGGATTGGCAGACGGCTGAATTGGAACAGCAGATTGATTTGGCAATTCAGTATTGGCAAGCTGTAAGTTATTGTATTCCAGATTGGGAGGCAGTGAGACAACGGACTGTAAGCGCCAGGGAGATGCGACAGGATTATGTTCATAGTGATGGGATCGCACTTTTGGGATTAGGGGCGGTAGGGTCAGTGTTACTCTCGGTTTATCCGAATAGCTGGGAGGAACGTTTGCAGGAATTGCGGCGGATTGATTGGTCACGTTCTAATCCCGATTGGGAGGGGCGAATTATGGTCAAGGGTCAGATCTCGCGATCGCGAACCAGTGTCGGGCGCATGGTGGCTTATTTGAAAGGGTATTTAGGTTTACCGTTAACCTCACAGGAGGAAGAGTTAGAAAATGTTAATGCTTTAGTTAAACGGAGTTAAAAGATTGGATGAGATTCAAATGATCACCACTATTTACATCCAGCCCAACTTTGTCTTAGCTGCATTCACCGCTATTCTTATAGGGCTGGCACTGGCTGAAATTTTATAAGGTTTAGATGGGTTTGTGGGATTAGGGTCTTTTTTTATAATATTTCCCTGCCAAAGTTCACTGGCTGTTGACCAATCAAGTTGGGCAAGTTGTAATACTTTTTCTATGTCAAATGTATAAATGCCTCGGTTCAATGTTAAGTAGAGCAAGCGTCCAAGAATTTCTAGTCCGACACTCCTCCCTAAAATACAGTCTTCTTTGAATTCACCAATGTCTTCAACGGTCAAGTCTTCAACATTAGTTTCACAAATATCTTGCGTTTGACTGCATTCTGAGAAAAACTGATTGAGGCAACTTGTTAAGGCATCAGAGGCTTGATCAACGTCATGTTCTTTTAGAGCATGATTCGGATCATTAACAAAGGCACAACTTACCAATTTAGCTATATAATTCGTTGTGTAAATCAATTTCTTTTTCGTAGATGGAGAATTCTTAATGCGTTCCGTCTTATCTTCAAACATGGAAACTTCCTTGATTAAATTTTTGGTAATGCCAACTGTACCTTCAAATTCACCAAAGGACAAAAGTAAAGATTTATCCAATGCTTTAGTTTGAGCCATGTCTCTAAAATCAGTCTGGCACTGGCTAAAATTTCCCTCTAAAACCAGTGTTATGGGAAAATCATTTTCAGCAACTGACTCGCCATCAGGACTTTCTATGAGTTCGTGAATCGCACGCTTGCGATGCTGTCCATCCGTAACATCTAACTTAACCCCACGAGGAATGATGACTAGACAAATTCCCCTTCCCAATTCGATTAACTCAATCTTCTCTGGATCAACATTGGCGGTTAGGGTTCCGACAATCCAGGGTTTGTCTTTACCAATACGATTTAGGATATATTGTTTGATTTCATCAGTATGTCCTTTTACCTCTGGACGATTTTTACCAGAATCAGGATTGTTATCCGTGGAAGGTTTGGATTGAAGCAGAGTAGGCAAATTATCGGCAGGAACGTTAATCTGGATCATTCGACGCTTGCCCTGCCGGAAAATCAGCCCAGGATAGCACTTTTGACGGTGATGCTTGGCAAAGTACGGCTCAAGCACTTCATCAAGCGGCTGATTGGATTCAGACTGGGGGAGGTTGTAATCAGACATATAAACCCATAAAATCAGTGAAGCATTATGTATCTATTCTAATTATGACTCGCTAGAAAAGGAAACTGGGAAAATACGGACTTTGAACTATGACACAAGCTCATCAGACTTCTCTCTTCCCACCACGTACTGTGGCTGAGTTAGTGGAAGATATACAGAAGCTAACAGCAGAAATCCAAGATTTATACTGTCAAGATGAAATACCCTTTGTTATTGGCTGGAGTGGTGGAAAAGATAGTACAGCCGTACTTCAATTAATCTGGAATGCGATCGCAGCCTTGCCAGCGGAAAAACGGACAAAAACGATTTACGTTATCACAACAGACACACGGGTAGAAAATCCGATTGTCTCTACCTGGGTTCGTAAATCCTTGGAAAGAATGAAGCAGGCGGCAAAAGAGCAAGAAATGCCGATAGAACCCCATTTGCTCTACCCGAAAACTGAACAAACCTTTTGGGTAAACTTAATTGGGAAAGGATATCCAGCACCGCGCAACCAATTTCGTTGGTGTACCGAACGTCTCAAAATTCATCCGGCGAACCATTTTATCCGTGAAGTTGTTCGAGCGAATGGTGAAACAATTCTGGTTTTGGGTACTCGTAAGGCAGAAAGTGCTAAACGTGCTGCCACAATGGAAAAGTATCAAGCGGGTAGACTTCGCGATCGCCTCAGCCCTAATGGTAGTTTACCAAACTCTCTAATTTACTCTCCTATTGAAGATTGGCGCAACGATGAAGTTTGGCTTTATTTGATGCAGTGGCAAAATCCTTGGGGTAATAACAACAAAGACTTATTTTCCATGTATCAGGGGGCAACAGCCGATAATGAATGTCCTTTAGTTGTTGATACCTCAACACCTAGCTGTGGTGATTCCCGGTTTGGCTGTTGGGTTTGCACAATGGTTAATAAAGATAAGTCCATGGAGGCGATGATCCAAAATGACGAGGAGAAAGAGTGGATGCAGCCTCTCCTTGATATTCGCAATGAATTGGATATTAAAAACGATAACGATAAGAGAGACTTCCGCCGCATTTATGGTAGAGTCGAACTATTTGAACGCAATGTTGATGGTGAAATCTCAGTTAAACCGATTCATGGTCCCTATACGAAATACTGGCGGGAACATTGGTTAAGGCGAGTATTAGAAGCCCAAACCCATGTCCAGAATACTGCGCCCCCAGATATGCGTGATATCACTCTGATTACTCTAGAAGAACTTAGTGAAATTCGCCGTATCTGGTTAGAAGAAAAACATGAATTTGACGACAGCTTACCCCGAATCTATAAAGAAGTTACAGGTGAACCCTTCCAAGATTCCCGCCCTAGCGCCGAACGCAAACTTTTGGGTAGTGATGAATGGACAGTCTTAGAAGAAATCTGTGATGCGGATGAAATGCATCTGGAACTTATGGCAAAACTCCTCGACACTGAACGCCAATATCAGACTAAATCCCGGCGGGGTATTTATGAAGCGATAGAAAAATGCTTTAATAGCAGTTCTCGTTCGAGAAAAGATGCCATTGAACATGCCTACTATCAGCGCCAACTCAAAAATGTCGCCAAAAATGTTGAAAATAATGATTCAGTAGGTCATGATGTTAGGGAATTTTGGGATAACAAGAATAAGCAGACTCAACCCAAACAGTTAACATTTGCTAGCTTGAAGTTTCCAGAACAAAATTCAGAGGATATTGAAGATGAAGATTAAGCTGTAATGCATTTAAATTGGGTATTAGCAGCGAGCAAGATGCTCGCATTACAATGATCTCGCAATTCTTGACATTATGGTTTAAATGCTGAACAGCTTAGGACATAGATAGCTTTCCTGTAAGGGGGCTGGGGAGTTAGTTTTTCGCCTTGTTGCGACTAGGTGCTGTGAGCTAACCCCACTTCTTCAAATTTCCTGATTATAACCCTATATCTCAACTAAGAAATTAAAATGATATTCCTGGAACTCATCCTGGAAAACTTTGGTCCATATTTAGGGCGACAAGCAATCAATCTCCGTCCCGAAACCAATGATTCTACTCGTCCAATTATTCTCCTGGGCGGGATGAATGGTGGTGGTAAAACAACCCTGATGGATGCTATTCGCCTTACCCTCTATGGTTCCCGCGCCCAATGTTCCACCAGAGGCAATTTAAGCTATAGCGACTTTCTCAACCAGTGCATTAACCGCAATATTCTGCCCACGGAAAAAAGCCGTATAGAATTGGCTTTTGAAGCCGTAGAAGACGATAAACCCAGGATTATCAGAATTATCCGCTATTGGACGAAAGAACCCAAAGATGGTAAAGATACTTTGTGTATTTTAGTCGATGAAGAGTGGCCCGATATAGCTCTGGCAAATACCTGGGATGACTATATCGAAAATCTGCTTCCCTTGGGTATTTCAAACTTATTTCTCTTTGACGGTGAACAAGTCAAAGAACTAGCGGAATTAGAAACCCCACCTCCTCTGGTGGTAAGTGCAATTCAATCCCTCCTTGGTTTAGAACTCGCTGAACGCCTGTCCACAGATTTAGATATTCTCGCCAGTCGTAAGCGTCGAGAAATTGCCAACAAGAAAGAACTGGAAACATTAGATAACATTGAAGCAAAATTAATTGAGCAAAAAGAAAAAAAAGAAATAGTTAAGCAAGACTTATCTGCTCTAGAAGGCAAGCTAAAACGTGCCGAAAAACAGCAAGAGTTAGCTTCGGATAAATTTGTCTCCGAAGGCGGTAAACTTGCCAGCGAACGCAGTCAACTGGAAGCCCAATCGAAAACCCTGATTGAACAAGCAAATCAGGTGCGTCAAGAAATGCGAGACTTGGCGGCTGGTGTGCTTCCTCTCTCTTTGATTTCTCCGTTACTGGAACAAGCGAAATCTCAAGCGGAACAGGAACAAAAACAACACCAAGTTAAACTGACGCGGGATGTATTAAAAGAACGGGATGCTCGGTTAATTCAGTATATCAAAAAGATTTCCTTGACACCTAAGCGAGTGAATCAGATTCAATCGTTTATAGAGACAGAAAACCAAGAACTGGATCAAGAAATTGCCGCCCAAGAGGAACCGTGGTTATTAGCAGATGAACCTGCTATCACTCGCCTAGAAACTCTGCTAAAGTATGAACTGTCAACCGCACAAACCAACGCCCAAAGCCAACGAGAACGTCTGCAAACCCTAGAAACCGACATTGATGCCTTGGATCGGCAAATTGCTACCGCCGCGTCTCCTGAAGCGTATAATGCCCTGAAACAGGCATTTACTGACGCCCAAAATGAAATGATTAAGGTTAAAGCGGCTTACGAAAATGCTTCTCGCCGCTGTGATGAAATAGATCGTCAAATTAGGGAAACGAAAAAAGAGTTAGAAACTTATGCTGATGAAACGATTAAACTGAAAAATAATCAGCATATTATTAATTCGATTGCCAAGGTTAAAACCACATTGGAACTCTTTCGAGAGAAATTAACTCTGAAAAAACTCAACAAACTGGAAATCGAAGTTACCGAATGCTTCCGTTATCTGCTGCATAAATCAGACTTAGTTCACCGTGTCGCTATTGACACCCAAAGCTTTAGTCTTTCTCTCTATGATCCAGAAGGACAACCGATTCCAAAACACCGTCTCTCGGCTGGGGAAAAACAACTGTTAGCGATTTCCTTTCTTTGGGGACTTGCCCGTGTTTCGGGGCGCCATCTTCCAGTAGCAATTGATACACCCTTGGGACGGTTAGATTCCTCTCACCGCAGTAATTTAGTGGAACGGTATTTCCCCACGGCGTCTCATCAAGTTATCCTGTTATCGACGGATACTGAGATTGGAGAAACTGAGGTGAAACGCCTGCGCGAACTAGGCGCCATTGCCCAAGAGTATTGCCTGAATTATGACCCCAAAGAACGGCAAACCGTGGTGGAAGCGGGTTATTTTTGGTAAGGATTGTGGGAGAATGGGTTGGGGTGGTTTCGCGATCGCGTTGACTTGTGCTGATTCCTATCTGGGTCACAAGGCAGAAGGGATAGAACGAAAAAGTACCCAAGGGCAAGCCTTTCTGGGCGCAAGCCTTGCGCCCCCACACCCCACACCCCACACCCTGGGTTATTTGGCATTTCCCGGTTTGTTCAACGTCGCCAAATATTTACTCAGCGCTTCTCCTAACTCTTGTTCTGGGGTTTTCTTTTTCGCTGGAGGTTTTTTCGTCGGCGCAAAGCCGCCAAAGAACCACATCCAAAATAGGGCATACATTGCAATCATTAAAAAACCAGACATCATAACCGTAAATCCTAAAAGACACTCGTGAAACAAGTCTGCTGAAATTTTTCAAGATAAAATAAATTCTATCCGGATCAAAAGTCAGCTAGTTAGCACCCTCTTTTAGCGATTTCAATACGATTTTATCCTCTATTATTTCAATAGTCTGGTTTCCGACCTGAATTTGAGGATTAAATTGAGTTAAGAGAACCTCAACCTCAGGCGCTGTCCCCGATTGAACTGTCATCACCACAATAAAGCGATCGCGCCCTGTCGCCTGAATCATTCCCCCCGTCTCACTGGGTATAAATTTCAGCGTCACGCCAGAGGGTGTGATAAAGGTTCCCTGCATCGTCGCCCCTCGCGCCCTAGCATTCCAGTTACTCGGCGGGTTAGGATTCCAGCCATCACCCGCCGTTCCTTTCACCAGCAGGGCGGTTTGGGAGGCTAACCAATCCGCCACCTGTTGTACCTGTTCCTCATCCCAAGCCGGATAACACAAATCATACGCCAACGCCACTCCCGCCACTACCGTAGAATGTTCCAGTAAACGCTGCACCGTTTTCAAAGCGGTGCTACAGCTACGACAATGCTGGGTATGTTGTCGATAACGATCCAGCACTTCCTGGCGGTTATCGTTGATAGAAATTGTATCTGAAGAATTTAGCCCCACCTGCTTCCAACTGGACTTTAGACTACGAGGAATTAACGGTTCTTCAGGACTTATTATGCTAAAATGTTAGTTAATACCTGAATAAACACAGTCGAAAAATGAAGAAACAGCTTACTCAACTTCTTAGTTTGCAAGGCGTTATAGTTAAATCTAAAAAAAACCTTGAAAAAGCCTTAG
>NZ_JAVJRX010000032.1:0-3197 GCF_040219735.1 Coleofasciculus sp. G1-WW12-02
AGAAGGTATTTTTTGCATTGCGGATCAAGCAAGATACTTATATCCGTCAATCAGAAGGAAACTATCAACAGCTAAGTGAGTTGGGTTTAACTCCGGGGATGAAGTTATTTCATTCGGGAGTTAATTATACAAAGAAAAAGGGGTTTGGCACTTTTAATTTAGCTGCTTATTGGAAACGAAAGTATCAAGGCAAAGGTGAAAAATATGGCTGGTTCATTCTGACCAATTTAAGTAGTATTGATGAAGTGATTCAGGTTTATCAATCTCGCAGTGGTATAGAATCCTTGTTCAAAGATTGTAAGACGGGTGGCTATAACCTAGAAGGAACTAAGGCATGTATAGAACGTTTAAATCGTTTAGTCTTGTTAATTGCCATGGCTTATACTATCGCTTCTTTAAAAGGCAACAAAACTCGCTGTCAAAGGCAACAAAAATATATCTGTCGTCTCAAAGAGGTAGCAAGAAGCCAGAGACGACACAGCAACTTTTGGATTGGTCTTTATGGATTGACCTGGACTATTGGATGGGATTTTTGTCAAGTAATGATTGCGAAACTTATGCACCTTAATCGCTCTAAAATTCATTACTTTCAGCAAGGATTGAAGGCTATGTATTTAATTAAAAATTATTGATTTTTTTATTAAGCTGTATAGCCCCTAGTACAATCCTCTTCTTGACTAAGTTTAACCCAAAATATTCAACAATTCAATATGGAAGGAGAGCAATATTCTGCTCTTAAAGAGCAGTAACTTTAAAAGACACCATGACGCGATTCGCTCTCCTCGATAGCGAGAGCTTCACACACAGATAGACCAAAAACCCATCTGACCGTTGCTGGGTCATAATTTGGGCAACAAGAGAACGATTAAAGATCATCAACATACTTCTGGAGTGTCACCCAGGTGATTATCATTCTCATTCACGTTTTTGTTCTCAATAAGCCTGTCAATAAGCTCTCATCTTTTTGAGGCTTGAGGGGGGAAATGCTTTGCCTGCCAAGCTTTTGAGCTGCTTGTCACCCCTTCAGCGCCAGCGCTCTTGTCCCTCGGCTGTTTTGGTTTTTCCGGTTTGAGAAGCAAGTCCGTTGAAGGGGGCTTTGAACTTGCTTGACTATCAAGTTTCTGGATAGCTTTGAGCCTATATATCTCTTGTTGCAATTTCTCAATTACGAGCTGTTGCTGCACGCCTTTAACCAACGAGTTCTTCGGTGGGCAACTGTTTGAGTTGGTTTGGGTCAAGCTGTAAGTTCATGGCAACAGCACTCACATACCTTATATTAAAGCAGATTCTGTGTTGAGTGAACACAGGCGTTGTCCTTTTCCTACTCAGAAAGCTTTCCCTGTGCCGAATAAAAAGGGGGCAAGCCGGGAGCCTCTCCGAAGCGGCTGTACTCAACCCATTCCTAGAAGGAGGCGAAGCCTTCCCCCCTCATCGGATTTCCACGCCACCTGAATCCTTACCTCTGAGCTTGTGTTGGTTCTAAGTCGGTAACAATCAACCAGGGTTCTTTATATCCTTCATCCCAACGTGCTAATAAAGTACATTCAAGAGAATGGTTCTTGAAACAAGTAACATAACCTGACCACTGTGTTCCTGTTTTTGGGGCGACTGTATCTAAACATCTCCATTCCGGATCACATCTAAGTTGATAGTGTCCTTGGTGATTAATTCTTAAAAAAGGATGCCAATTTAAGGAACAAATTACCTCAAATAGCCAGTCAGCATATAAACCCCTATCCGCTGATACGATTACTTGCCAATAGTTGGGAACTACATCCTTGACATAGTGAAAAATATGAAGCCAATGAGGTTTCCAAGAACCTTTTTCTGTACCTTGAACAATTTTCCATGCTACGGGAATGCCACAACCTTGATAAAGAACATGAAGGGAAAGAACAGTAAAATTCTGACCAATATTAGTTGCATCTATTGCTAAGGGTAGACACTTGTCTTCAGACTTCCATAAACTGAGAATCCACTTGAGTATCTGAGCGCAGCGAATGCGAAGCGAAGAATCTCGTCAAACGCAGCGCGGCACGAAGTCCAGTTTCCGATGTGAAGGGTGCCGCCGATGCTTCTTTCAGTATGCTTCGTGCGAATCCTGACAGATATAGCAGTAGACACATCGATTAGGACGTTCCGAACTGTTGTTCCAGACGTTCCGCCGACGTCTCTACGACGCGGATGTGTCCTAACCGCTATGGCGGTTGCTATAAACCCAAACCCTAGATTAAATGGAGTCATACTATGGAAAAATAAAGAAATGAACCAATCCGCTGACCCGTTACGCGGGGTGGTCTTTGAACCGGTTTAAGTCCCCGGAGAAAACCCGCGTCAGTTCGTGAGATAAAGGTTTAGATTTCCTTTAGATTCACCCTGACACCAACTGGAATAAAATCGTTTTTATAGGAAAACTGCTTATACGGTTCACGGTAACAACTAAGCTTTTATCATGCACAGCTTAGTGGAATCTAGCTCGCCTATCGGGTGAGATTCTTCACTCCGCTACAGTTCCTTCGCTTCGCTCAGGACTCAGAATGACAAACTTGCTCCCGTGCGAAGTATAACCCTACACCAACTGCTTTCCCATCCCGATTTCGAGGCTAACCATGACTTACGACAGAGTTAAAAAATCCTCTTGGACACCGCCAGCTAAAGCCACCTCTTCCTTTTTCCCCCAAACCCATATCCAGACAAAGAAAGAGACGAAGCCATCCTGGGAGGTGACGGGAGTACATACCAGTAAGGAGGCGATGGAGCGGATACGCCGTACAATGTTTGGTTCTGTGGAACCGATGGTGGAATCGCCGAAGGAAACAGCGCCACAGGAAGCGCAACAGGTGCAGAACCCGACGCAGGTGTCAGAGGAAGCGGTGAGTGGGGAGATTCAGGCGAAGCAGGAGACGAGGTTGAGTCAACCTCTGGGGTATGGGATGCCAAGTCAACTAGCGCGGGAGGGGATTCGGCGGCAGATGTTTGGCAATTTGGAACAGACGCCAGTGCAGAAGCTTGAGGAGGGAACCTCTCCCCCAACCATCCCCCCTAGCCCCCCTTTGAAAGCTATGCATTAGTCACATCTTTCTTAACAAAATCTGACTTGACACAAGTAGCAGTAGAGTGAGAAAGTAAAAGCCAAGTCTGTGCAATATCATGAAGTCGTCGTAGACCCTGCCAAAGGGTTTTCACGCCCGGTTCTC
>NZ_JAVJRX010000033.1:0-13199 GCF_040219735.1 Coleofasciculus sp. G1-WW12-02
CCGAAAAGTTAAACAGTTTTAAGGTCACTGAAACAGTGCTTTTTGGACAGTTACCGACCGATAACCTTGGCGAGGCTAACTTTACCCCAGAAATGGGTGAAAACCGGAGGGGCAACCATACCCCTCCACCCCGAAAGGGGTATGCGGTTAAAACCGCTACCGCGTGTTCCTCCCTGGTCTAAAGACACAGGGTTTCCCACAACGAAGGATTTTTATGAGTCCCTTGTATCTGCCATTATGGCTGGTCTAGATGGGGTGATGGGGGGCGCTGACACCACAACGACTCAATCCTGTGTCTGTTGTGGAACAGGAAGAAACCTGCTCAAGTTTTTGAGGATAACAAATCGCCGTACTTGTCCACGGCGTATACAATGTGGTTTGGCTTCATGGATGATCGATACAGCTCACACGCAATGAACTCTAATGTTAATGAGTTAATTCGCACTGCTCCTTTATTTGCTGGCTTACCAGAAGCCAGTGTGAATCAAGCTACGGCTCATGTTGTTACTCGCAGCCACCCAAAGGATCGAGTGATTTTGCTGGAAAATGATTGGGGTGGCTCGGTTTACTTCATTTTGGAGGGCTGGGCAAAGATTCGTACCTATAACCTGGAGGGTAAAGAAGTGACCCTGAATATTTTAGGCAAGGGGGAAATTTTTGGCGAAATGGCGGCACTGGATGAGGTACCTCGTTCTACTGATGTGATTACCTTAACTCCTACGACGATTGGCAGTATACCCGCCCAAGATTTTGTCCAGCTCATTCATGATGAACCTCTAGCAGGTGTTCGTTTGTCTCAGCTTATGGCAAAGCGCTTGCGCCAAGTTAACCGTCGTCTGCGCCTGAGGGAGTCTGATAGTACGTCGCGAGTGGCAGACACGCTCCTGTTTTTGGCAGAGGGTCAGGGTAAAGTCAAACAGCAAGGCACTGAGATTCCTAACTTACCCCATCGCGAGTTAAGCAGCTTGAGTGGATTAGCACGGGAGACGGTGACGCGGGTGTTGACTAAGCTGGAAAAAAAAGGGTTGATTAAGCGAGAACATGATATTATGTTTATCCCTGATCTGCCGGCATTAGAACGCATTATTGCTTAGAAGCGTCTTATGTCCTTTGTTCTTGGTAAGAGTTTGAGGCAGGTTTATCCACTTCAGGGGATCAGGCGATCGTTTCGAGGTAAAAGGGGCGTTAGAGTGGAGGTTGATTAAGCGTTTATGAAAGCTGCATGAGCGATTCTTTTGAGGATGCCCAAACGCCTCGCCCTAATCCAGATCAGAATACTGAACCCCAGCCGCAAGACTCAGCCAGTGAAAATACCCATGACGAATGGGATTTGGTCGAGGAACTAGACCGAGAGACGGAAACATCAACCAATGCTAGACCTGAACGGCAAATACCTGATCAAGGCAACAATTCGGCGAGTAACTCCTCTCATGAACAACAGCTACAGTTCAATACCACTGTAGTCATGGTGGAAACGGCGTTCCTCGCCAGTACAGCTAGTTTGATTTGGCTGATTAATTATTATTTTCCCCTAGGTCCTGTCCTGAAGATGTTTTTCCCTGTGCCAATTGCCTTGGTGTATATGCGTCGGGGACATCGAGCCTCTTGGATGGCGGCTCTGGTGTCAGGGTTGTTGCTGTCGGTGCTACAAGGACCAACCCGCAGTATTCTCTTTTTGATTCCCTACGGTTTGATGGGCGTTCAGTTGGGCGCATTGTGGAAACGTCAAGCGAATTGGTTATTTTCCATTGGTATTGGTACTCTACTGGGAACTTTTGGATTCTTTTTTCGATTCTGGCTGCTCTCGATTCTGCTGAGTGAGGATCTGTGGGTTTATGTGATGACTCAAATTACAGAGTTAGTGGAATGGGGATTTATCAAGCTGGGGTTACTGGCTCAGCCCAGTTTGACCTTGATTCAGGTGGTGGCAATTTTGGCAATTGTGGTCAACAATGCCGTTTATTTATTTGTTGTTCATCTGGTGGCATTACTCATCTTTGATCGCCTGAAAAATCCCATTCCTCGCCCGCCTCAGTGGGTACAAGTTTTGCTGGATTATTGAAATAAGTAGGTTGATGGAAATAAACCGAAATATGTTAAGTTTTGTAAATAGTCTTCAAACCCTTACATAAGACGTAGCTGGCTTCTTTGCGGGAGCGAGTATAACGAATGATGAATAAGGTATCTGTCAATATTGTTACAGCAAGCCCTGCTCCCCTGTTGATACTTTGGTAATTCGCTAAGATAACAGACTAAGTAGGTTACAGGTCACTTGATATGTCTTTATTATTTATCATTCCCCTGGGGATTTTTATCGTCGCCGCCTATCTTTTTCAACATTTGGCTAATGAAATAGCTTATATTGCCGCCGCCGTTGCCTTAATTAGCTTACTTGTAACGTTATGTTTAGCACCTTGGCAAATTCAATTATTGCTGCTAGTCGTGGTCATTCTCAGCAATCATAGACGCAGTTCTTCATCGTCTGCGCCCGTCATAGAGTCATCATTGCCGGATGAGAAAAACGTCAAGTTAGTTTATCGAGGCGTTAACTATGACCTAACCCCTGCCGAGGTTGAGGTAACGGAAGATGAGGTGATCGGAAAATATCGGGGTCAGGCTTTGAGAGTTCACCATTTGGTGAACTCTCCGGCTACGTCAACGAGTTCAACCTTAAAGTATCGAGGTGTGAGCGTTAGCGATCACAAATCGCTGATACCTGTGGTTAAAGAACAGGAATTAACCCAAAGTAATTGGAGTAACGGGTTAGGATAGATTAACCCAGACGTGATACCAAGTTGCTCTCAAAGAGTTAATCTGTCAGGCTCAGCGAAGGAACAGTAGCGAAGCATCTGGCGAGATTCTGAGGAAAAGTTCCGACCTTCGTTCCTCGCTAACGCTTTCACTAAGGCAACGCTGTCATAAGACAGGTTAGAACGCAACTTGGTATGATGACCTGAGGCAGTCTGTGATGAGCTGTCAACCCACCGAGAGTACGTGCAGTTAACACTGTTCGACTGGCTCTTAATCACCGTCCTAAAGGAGCGGTGATTGTCAATCTTTGATAAGGAGAAACTATGCGAATTGCTCATGACATCACAGAAGTGATCGGTCGCACTCCCCTAATTCAGCTCAACCGAATTCCTCAAGCAGAGGGATGTGTGGGGACAATTGTGGTGAAACTGGAGGGAATGAACCCAGCCGCTTCGGTGAAAGACCGCATCGGGATGAGTATGATTCGGGCGGCGGAAGCAGCGGGTCAGATTCAGCCAGGGAAAACAATTTTAGTGGAACCGACATCGGGGAATACTGGTATTGCCCTAGCGATGGTAGCCGCCGCGAAAGGGTATCAGCTAATCTTGACTATGCCCGATACGATGAGCCTAGAACGGCGATCGATGTTGAAAGCTTATGGTGCAAAACTAGAGCTAACGCCGGGAACCGAGGGGATGAAAGGAGCAATTCGCAGAGCCAACGAAATTACCGAAAGTACTCCTGAAGCCTTTATGCTGCAACAGTTCCAAAACCCAGCCAATCCCCAAATCCATCGAGAGACAACGGCTGAAGAAATTTGGGCAGATACAGAGGGTCAGGTCGATATCCTGATCGCTGGGGTTGGCACTGGTGGTACAATTACCGGCATTGCCGAAGTTCTCAAGCAACGTAAACCCGATTTTGTCGCGATCGCAGTCGAACCCATCAGTAGTCCAGTTCTCTCTGGCGGACAAGCTGGACCCCATAAGATTCAAGGGATTGGTGCTGGTTTCGTCCCTCAAGTTTTGCGTACAGAACTGATTGATGAAGTGCTTCAAGTTAGTGATGAAGATTCCATCGCTTTTGGTCGCCGTTTGGCACGAGAAGAAGGGTTGTTATCTGGAATCTCCTCCGGCGCTGCGTTATGTGCCGCGATTCAGGTGGCGAAACGTCCGCAGAATGCGGGTAAGTTAATTGTTATGATACAACCCAGTTTTGGTGAACGCTATCTGAGTACGCCTTTGTTTCGAGAACTCGATCAAACCGAAACACCTGTCCTAGTTTAATTGTCATTGGTCATTGATCATTGATCCGAACCGCGTCACCCTTTGGGTACAGCGCTGGGCTTCTCGTCGATTCACCTAAAGGACAGGCGTGATCCGAATCTATACCCAATTCATCCAAGGAAATAAATGGTTGCAGCAGTATCGGGGACAACCTCCCCTACTTGCTTGTATTTTAGGATTTACGGAAACAGGGTTGATCCCCGGCATTTCTGCGGCTGGGGCAACCCCAGAGGATCGTAAGTATACAGCAGTAGCGGATGCTGAATTCTTGGTTAATGGTTTTACCCCCAATCCTCAATATCCTCTACCTCCCTTGGATGCTGGGGCATCCCCTGTGCTGATTTCTCGCGCTGTCGTCGAGGCTTGTCACCTTCCCGTTTATCTATTCAATGCGGGTTTACCCCAACCCCCAGCCGTCCCAGCTATAGATTTAGAGGGTTTACCCGCTAACTGTTTGACCACGGGAAAAGCCTTGCCCATCAGCACCGTAAAACATCTATTTGAGCAAGGCTTAATCTGGGGTCAAAAGCTAGCAACCGTTGCCGTAGACGGATATGTAATGATTGCTGAATGCGTGGTTGGCGGAACCACAACGGCTTTGAGTGTCCTAACAGGGTTAGGTATTGCCGCTATGGGTAAAGTCAATAGCAGCCATCCTCGCTGTAATCATCGCCAAAAAGCAGAAATCGTTCGCATCGGGCTGCAACAGGCTGACTGGGAAGGAAAACTGGCAGAATTCATTGATCCCTTCGAGTTAGTCGCCGCCGTAGGCGATCCGATGCAAATTACAGCCGCCGGAATGGTACTTGGCGCAAGTCAGAGTGTTGGTGTTTTGTTGGCTGGAGGGACGCAAATGTTGGCGGTTTATGCACTAGCACGGGCGTTGGCGCAGCAAACTCAAGCTAATTGGCAACCTAAGCAGGTGGTTGTCGGTACAACTCGCTGGGTAGCAGATGATCCCACGGGTGATACCGTAGGATTAGCACGAGCTATCGGTGATGTTCCCCTTTTAGCAACCGACTTAAGTTTTGCCCAGTCAAGTTATCCGCAGCTACGGGCTTACGAACAAGGATATGTCAAGGAAGGTGTCGGTGCTGGAGGATGTGCGATCGCCTCCCATCTTTACCAAGGATGGAACGCTACTCAATTACTACAAGCCATTGAAACACTGCTAGCTCAATACCACTAGGTCAAGAGTGAATTCTGCGAGCGAGAAGCTGTTCTTCTAAAGCCGCAATGCGATTGTAGGCGGCGGTCAATTGGGCAGTGAGGCGTTGCACTTGTACATCGGCGGATAGGGGATTCTCTGGATGATGATTTCCGTTGTGATTCGTATGAAATTGAGATACTTCACCAGTATCCTCAATCAGGATATCTTTATGTTCCATTACTGAGTCAAGCAGTTTTGGATTCGCGTAGACGGGGATGTCATTAACCTTTTCGGTTGATGCTTGTAGCTCAGAGTCTACGGTTAACATCGGCTTGACTGTAGGCAGACACTGGGAAAGTTTTTGGTCGAGCTGCTCGATAATTTGATATATGGCATCAACTTTATGATTTAGGGCGGTGATTTGTTGTTGAATTGTATCCATCTGCTTACCAATTTCCATAGCGAGTTCTACTTCATGCTAGTCAATTTATACTCGAAAGTTCTCTTCGTGCTGATTCATTTAACTATTTGAGACAATTCTTACCCCGATGTTCTGCTGATTTTTTGGTAGGGGACAACTGACAGTCATTCAGTCAACCCCAAAAATGATTTATCTTGGGCGTTTATCGCCTGTTTCCCCAGATTTTCGCTTTGTCTTGCTTTAATGTCGCCAATCTAACTATTTAATGTTTTATTAACAATTGCGCCTTCAACTAAGACCGAACTCTGGATAAGTTCCCCGATTCCCTCAACGTATTCGCGGGAGTCCTCACCCTCAACTCTCGTAGGGTGAGGAAGGATAGCGGGATGCCGGAAGAATGGAGGCATCCAGTTCTTGCCTAAGCTACACATAAGCCATTATTTCTCCTGATTAAGTCAACTTTACTAGGGGCAAATTGACCAATACGTTTCCATGTGTAGTCGCAAACGGAAATATTTTTAGTCTTTTGAGTGTCGGTGAACCCACCAACATAGCCAATGTAGACTTTTCCGGATTTCTCTGCTCTTACAGCCCTGGAGGGTTTGGTAGGCATCAGTGGTTTTCCTTCTTTGCTAACTACTGGAACACGATTCATAGAGATAATCCATTCGTGTAAATGTTTACGTCTCTTAAGGCATTGATAGGGGTGTGTCCTGGACTTACCCAGTGCCTAGAGATTCCTAGACCTACATTTAAGCCAAGCTAGAGAAATGCTTGGAAGTGGTTATCCCCTACCAACTTATGCCCTATTCATGACTTCCTGGCAGGTTCCCTCTGCCAATCCGCGTCTTCACGAAGTAAGGCGCGGTTCATGAACGAGTCACGGGTCACTGGTCACTTGTATAGCAGATGGGTTATTTGACTGTCCGTCTCAAAGAACACAAAAATTATGTTAGTTTGTTGAAAGAACACGCATCCATTCCATCAATTTACTGGATTTTCGGGATGAAACGACGCTCCTTTCTAATGGGCGCTAGCGCCCTAGCACTGGGGCAATTGGCGTCTGGGTGTGGCAATAGACAGCCAACGGCTTTGAATGTAGAACTGTTGCAAGATTCAATTCCCGTTCAGCTATTGGCTGCATTTCGCCAAACCCTAAACTCACCCGTGAGGCTCAAGTTTGACCCACAAGCCCAGCTTAAGGATACATACGAGCACCTTCTGGTGTGGAGACGACAAGCACAGAACCCAGAATCCCCGAAGCGGTTTCCTATTCCTCTGATTAGTCGCCAGCCACCCGCGATCGCAAATTTGGTCACATTAGGAAGTTATTGGTTAGAATCCGCCATTGAGCAGCAACTGATTCAACCCCTAGAACTGGTAGAATTACCGGGATGGCAACAGTTACCCCCCCGTTGGCAAGCAATTGTCAGACGCAATCGCCAAGGACAACTTGATGAATCGGGATTAATTTGGGGCGCACCCTATCGCTGGGGGACGGTGGTTATTGCCTATCGCCGCGATAAGTTTGAGGAATTAGGGTGGATTCCGACGGATTGGAGTGACTTGTGGCGAAAAGAATTACGCGATCGCATCTCGTTACTCGATAGTCCGCGAGAGGTGATTGGGTTGACCTTGAAAAAATTAGGATTCTCCTATAATACCGCCAACTTGAGCCGAGTCCCCAATCTGAAAACCGAACTCTTAGAGCTGCATAAACAGGTTAAACTTTACAGTTCAAATCACTACCTAGAACCCCTGATTTTAGGCGATACTTGGCTAGCCGTGGGTTGGTCTACCGATATCTTATCCCTGCGCGGACGCGATCGCCAAATTCAAGCCGTCGTTCCTCGTTCAGGAACATCCCTTTGGGCAGATGTGTGGGTACAACCTGCTGTGCAAAAGACGGCGGCTGAATCGCCAGACTCAGAAACGTTCAAGTCATTATCCCAGCAATGGATTAATTTTTGCTGGCAAAAACAATCCGCGATCGACATTTCTTTATTAACTCATGCGGCTTCACCGATACTGGTTAGCCTGAATCCGGCTACGTTACCGAACCAACTGCAAAACAGTTCGATACTTTTACCAGAACCCTCTATCCTCAACGCCAGTGAATTTCTGCATCCTTTACCCCAAGAAGCGATTGAGCAGTACCAAGAACTATGGCGAGAAATTCGCACAATCCGATTTGTCTAAGGAGTCGGACAACATTTGGTTCGTAGTAAAGGCTTTAGCCTGGGATTTTGTTGGGTTTCCTAACGTCAAACCAACCTACAAAAATGTTTGGTGTTTGCTTTAATATGCTGCCCAAGAATAAGGGATTAATATTCAAGTTTCTGGTAATGACGCTTGAGCAAGCGTTGAGCTGCATCCAAGGAAATATTCACAGGTTCCAAGGCTTTCGTGTCGAATCGGCTTGTGCTGATCGTCATCAATTGCCAACTGCCTCGATCCTGCTGAAGAAGGGCATCTCCACAAAGATCTTCCATTGCCCACGTTACAATCGCATAAGGTTCATCAATGGTGATTTCTAGAAACCGAACATTGTCGTGCCATTTATCCCAATCATCCAGCAGATTTTTTTCTACCTTATCTTTGCTGTCGTTAATAACGATTTGTTGATGCTCGGTGAGAATCGGGGCTTTAACTAACAAAACAGTTAGCAAATTTAAATGAATATTTAAATGATAGATCATCGCCCCCAAACGTCGAATCGCATAACCTAACTGTTCATCCACATTCTTTAGGTTACTACAATCCTTGCTTTGTTGCAGTTGCTTGCGGTGTTCTAGGGAATGATTATAATCTTCAACTAAATCGAATATACTCGTTGTTTTGCTGTCAAGCATGTAGAGAACATACTCATCTACCAATAAATGTTGAGGTGGAATTCTATAAATAATCTTTTTTAGTTCTTCGACATGGATTGGCTCAATCCAGCTCTTTTCAAAGGATTTAATGCTGGGATAATTTAGTAAATTAAGTTCATTCCGAATGACTTGATCCGCTTTGCGAAGTTTCAAAAAAATAGTATCGACTTCAACCGCTAGGGAAGATAGTAATACCTTCTCTTCCTCTCTTTTACGTTCTTTGTTGTTCAAACACATTTGAGTTGCATTAAAAATGATTAAGCAAAAACAGTGACATTAAAACTGCTATTGCCTGTCGGCTCAGTTAGAGTTAGGCTCACGTCTAGGAGGCTGAGCCTGTAGAAAGACTTTGTTGGGTGTTCTATCTGTAACTAGCAACCCTGATGTTCAGATTGAGTAACCTTTCCTGCTTTCTCTTTGGCAAGATATTTGCCTTACCCAATTTTTGTAGACTGGTAAGTCTGTAATACTTACTGTATAACATGTAAGACACTTTGTACATTCTAATTCCTATTGGCTGACATCAGCAACTCTGTTTAGCCAACTTTATCAAGATTTCATGCCACCAAACAAAACTGCGATCGCAAGCCTATAGGCTGCATTTGGATACCAAATTCTATTACAATCTGTAAAGAAAACTGAAAAGGAAGGGCTACGATGCGCGTTGCGATCGTTGGGGCAGGACTTGCCGGAATGGCGACGGCTGTAGAATTAGTCGATGCCGGACACCATGTAGAAATCTTTGAATCCCGTCCATTCGTGGGCGGCAAAGTTGGCAGTTGGGTAGACGCCGAGGGCAATCACATCGAGATGGGGTTGCACGTCTTTTTTGGCTGCTACTACAATTTATTTGACTTAATGAACCAGGTAGGGGCGTTGGAGAACCTACGTCTCAAAGAACATACCCATACCTTTATTAATCGTGGTGGACGCACGGGAGCGCTAGACTTTCGCTTTATCACAGGAGCGCCATTTAATGGACTCAAAGCCTTTTTCACCACCTCCCAGCTATCACTTCAGGATAAGCTACAAAACGCGATCGCACTCGGAACCAGTCCCCTAGTACGCGGCTTGATCGACTTTGACGGGGCAATGCAAACGATTCGCGACTTGGATAAAATCAGCTTTGCCGACTGGTTCCGCAAGCATGGGGGATCTAACGGCAGCTTAAAGCGGATGTGGAATCCTATCGCCTACGCCCTCGGTTTTATCGATACAGAGAATATTTCTGCCCGTTGCATGTTGACAATCTTCCAGTTCTTTGCAGCCAGAACAGAAGCATCGATTCTCAGGATGCTGGAAGGTTCGCCGAATGAATACTTACATCAACCGATTATCAATTACCTCGAAGCGCGAGGAGCAAAAATTTATACCAGGCGACGGGTGAGAGAAATCCTCTACACCGAGACAGGAGACTCAGCTAATGTGACAGGTTTAGTAATCGCCCAAGGTGAAAGCGAGGAAACCATTACCGCTGATGCTTACGTTTGCGCCGCCGATGTACCTGGAGTGCAGCGTCTGTTGCCAGAATCATGGCGCAAATGGTCAGAGTTTGACAATCTCTACCAGCTAGACACTGTACCTGTCGCCACTGTGCAACTGCGGTTTGATGGCTGGGTAACAGAACTCCATGATGCTCAAAAACGGAAGCAACTGGCACAAGCGGCGGGGATGGATAATCTCCTCTATACTCCCGATGCGGACTTCTCCTGCTTTGCCGACTTAGCCTTAACCAGCCCCAGTGACTATTACAAAGAAGGACAAGGGTCACTGTTACAATTAGTACTAACACCCGGTGATCCCTTTATCCGGCAAAATAATGAATCCATCGCCCAACATGTCCTCCAGCAAGTCCACGAACTCTTCCCTTCTTCGCGGGAATTGAACATGACCTGGTACAGTGTGGTTAAATTAGCTCAATCTCTTTACCGAGAAGCTCCAGGAATGGACTCCTATCGCCCTAACCAAAAAACCCCAGTGAGCAACTTCTTCTTAGCAGGGAGCTATACTCAGCAAGATTACATCGATAGTATGGAAGGAGCGACTCTATCCGGACGGCGTGCGGCTAAAGCGATTCTAGAACATGCACAAAAACCTGTAGAACCAACCCTGGTTACCACGACTTAAAAGTTATCTGAGAACCGGGGAAGCTCCGGATGTAGGGGCGGGTTTTACAGATAACGTTCTGGAAACAACCGATAACGTGACTAAACCCGCCCTTGCAGGGGAAGCAGGGGGAGAGAAACTACTATTATGATCTACAACTTGCTATGAATTATGAATTTGAATTACCTGTTCCCTGTTTCCTATTCCCTGACAAATAAGAAATGACAAATGACAAATGACAAATAAATCTGACTGGTTAGAACACAGCGTACAGGTTGAAGTCGAGGTGCCAATGGAAACCGTTTGGAGCCTCTGGTCTGATTTAGAGCAAATGCCTCGCTGGATGAAGTGGATTGACTCGGTACAAGTCCTCGAAGACAATCCAGATTTATCCCGTTGGAAACTCGCCAGCAGTGGCTTTGAATTTAGCTGGCTCTCCCGCATTCTAAAATTAGTACCCCATCAGATTATTCAGTGGGAATCTGTGGATGGTTTACCTAATCGGGGTGCAGTACGCTTTTATGATCGCCACGGAAGTAGTGTTGTTAAACTTACTGTGGCTTATGATATTCCTGGCATTTTGGGTAAGTTGATGGATGGTTTGTTCTTAGGTCGAATTGTCGAGTCTACGATTCAAGCAGATTTGGAGCGGTTCCGGGAATATGCGCTTAAAATCCAAAGTTAATAATAGTGATTGTTGATTGTTAATGGGTCACAGCTCATCGATTAGATTACCAATAGGCGATGCTTCCCATCTCTCATTTGTCTTTTGTCAAATAATCCTCCCCCTTGTGGGAGCGGGTTTAATTAAATCAGGGTGAAAAACAATGATAATGGTGAAAGCCGTCCTACTCAAAACTGTTTCACTCCTCATCCCTCATGATCCATCTGTTAAATCTGTTAAAATCTGACCCCAATCCAAAAATGTTTGCTGCTCAATATAATTAAATATTCAAATAGATATGCACCCTGAGTTGAGGATTGGTTGATGGCTAATATCTCTAAACAAACCCAGACTCCATTCGCGACTAAACAGCGGGTGCAATGGGTTGATTATGCCAAGGGTATCGGAATATTTTTAGTTGTTTTTGGTCATACGCTTAGAGGTTTAGTTAATAGTTCAATACTTGATGCGTCAACAATAATTATTTCAATAGATCAGTGGATTTATGCCTTTCACATGCCACTTTTCTTTTGCCTTTCAGGATTATTTATCGAACGTTCAGCCTCCAAACCACTAAGAGATTTTGTCGTCAGTAAGCTCAAGGTTATCGCTTACCCCTACTTTGTCTGGTCGGTGCTTCAAACTGTCCTTCAGGCTATAGCAGGTAGTTATACCAATAATCCGATCCCCCTAACTAACTTGTGGCGAATTGTCTACCAACCCGTGATGCAATATTGGTTTCTCTACAGTCTTTTTGTAATCATGTTGGTCTACGCGATTGTCCACAAGCTCAATGTTTCTCCCAGAGTATTTTTAATTTTGGCGATTTTATTTTACTTGACGCAAATCGTTGATGTTCACTTGGGTTCATGGGGAGTTTTGTATTCAGTCCGCCGCTATGCTATCTACCTCGCCTTGGGTGCGGTAGTAGGCAGTAGTAGATTAATGTCACAGTTAAGTCAATGGAAAACCAAGACTTTGCTCATTGTTACCATTGGTGGATTTTGTGCTGTGGGATTAGCGGTTGGGTTTAATTTGATGGCGGTAAAATTACTGACGCCTATAGTTGCTATATTTGGCATCGCCGCCTCAGTTGCTTTGGCGATTCTCCTAGATCGGTTTAATAGAACTGGCTTCGTGAAACAGTGGGGAAGCTTGTCGCTAGAAATATACGTGGCTCATACAATAGCTTCGGCACCACTACGAATTTTTCTACAATATGTCTTGGGTTTTACAGAGCCGATCGCACACCTTATCCTGGGTACAGTCATAGGTATTTATGCGCCGATCGCGCTGTATAAGATTTGTCAAGGAAGCAGACTTCGATATATCTTTCGGCTAGCTTAATCAATCGACTATAACTAGTTGTGCCTTTCGCACGGTATCTGAGTCAAGAATATCTTCTCAAAACCCAATCAAGATCGAGACTGCTGAATTTTCATCCTATTTGCAGATTCGATTGACTCGAATCTTAAGATAGGTTGCAGTTATAGATATTCCCAGGATTGACAGAAACATCATGGCTGATATGACTCGTAAACCCAACCAAGAACTCAATCCAAACGAAGCCGGAAATCTTTCTGATGTACCCATCGAAGATACCGACCTAGTTTCGGATACACCGGTAGAAGATGAAGATACCGAGGAACCAATTATTTCCAATTTGCCCCAGGAAGTGACTGAATCTTATGGAACTGGTGTTCCTCTCGATCCAGGGCTGAATATCGGTGGGCGAACGACACAAAACAAACCGTGATGTACCAATACACTAACTAAGCCAGTTGTGAAGCGGAATCAAAATGGTGATAAGTTAAATATCAGAGGTATTGCCAGAACAAGATTAGCAAAATCAACTCATGATGCTGGATGGGGTCAATTCCTGCAAATTCTTTCAATCAAGGCTGAAAGAGCCGGATTGTTAGCAATCGCAGTGAATCCAAACGGCACG